>JAQUXS010000056.1 GCA_028692255.1 Clostridium sp. | reverse complement strand
GAAAAAGTAGTAGCACTTATTGAAGTGAGGATCACGCCACAAAGAGGAGAGGGATTTGATAACGTAGCTGAGAGAATATACAACTTTGATGAAGTTAAGGCATGTTATCTTATGTCTGGAAGTTTTGATTTAACAGTTATTATAGAGGGAAAAACAATGAAAGAAGTTGCACTTTTTGTTGCAGAAAAACTTGCAGTTCAAGAATATGTTTTGAGTACATCAACTCATTTTGTGCTTAAAAAATATAAGGATAAGGGAGTAATATTTAAGGACAAAAAGGAAGACGACAGGGAGATGTTATTCATATGAAATTAGAAGATATGATACTTGATAGAGTAAAAGAGATGCCGCCTTCTGGAATAAGAAAATATTTTGATATGATGCAGGGCATGGAAGGCGGAATATCGCTTGGAATTGGTGAACCGGATTTTGTAACTCCATGGAATATAATTGATGCAGGAATATATTCTCTTGAAAAAGGTCACACTCATTATTCATCAAATGCAGGTTTTATTGAGCTTAGAAAGGGAATCTCTAAGTTCTTAAAATCAAGATATGATCTTCAGTATAATCCAGATGATATTATAGTTACAGTAGGAGGCAGCGAAGGTATTGATATTGCACTTAGAGCACTTGTTGGACCTGGAGATGAAGTTATTGTACCAGAACCAAGCTTTGTTGCATACAAAGGCTGTACAGCTTTTACAGGGGCAGTAGCAAAGGTTATAAATTTAAGGGAAGAGGATGAATTTAAGCTTACACCAGAGCTTTTAGAAAAAGCTATAACACCTAGAACAAAAGTTGTTATAATGCCATTCCCTAATAATCCAACTGGTGCAATCATGACAAGAGAAGAACTTAAAAAGATAGTTGATGTGCTAAAAGATAAAAATATTATAATAATATCTGATGAGATATATTCTGAACTTACTTATGATAAAAAGCATGTATCCATAGCAAGTTTTCCTGAGGTAAAGGATAAGACAATAGTTATAAATGGATTTTCAAAAGCTTTTGCAATGACAGGCTGGAGACTTGGATATGTATGTGCAAATAAAATACTTATAGGTGCAATGAAGAAAATACATCAATATGCAATAATGTGCTCTCCAACTACTGCACAGTATGCAGCAATAGAAGCAATGAAAAATGGTACAGAGGCATTAGAAAAGATGGTAGCTGAATACAATAGAAGAAGACGTGTTATTGTAAATAGTTTTCATGATATGGGACTTAAATGCTTTGAACCACTTGGCGCATTTTATGTTTTTCCTTCAATTAAATCTACAGGACTTAGCTCGGATAAATTCTGTGAAAGGCTTTTAAAAGAGGAAAAAGTTCTTGTTATACCTGGAAATGCTTTTGGTGAATGTGGAGAGGGTTTTGTAAGAGTTTGTTATTCTTCTTCTATGGAAAATATAATTGAAGCCATGAAAAGAATTGAGAGATTTTTAAAATCACTTAAATAGAAGATTATTTTTCTCTGAAATTTGAAAAATATTATCTTTGTGATATTATTAATTAATAAATAAATTTGTAGTTAGGAGAATAGATATGGGGATTAATGAAAAATTAGAAGTACTAAAGAAAAATTTAAAAGAACTGAAAAGTGTAGCTGTAGCATATTCAGCAGGGGTGGACAGCACATTTTTATTAACAGTTGCACATGAGGTGCTTTGTGATAATGTAATCGCAGTAACAGCTAAATCATCCACATATCCTGAAAGAGAATTTAAAGAAGCTGAAGCTTTTACAAAGAAAATTGGAGTTAAACATATTGTGATGGTTTCAGAAGAATTAGACATAAAGGGATATTCTAAAAACCCTACAAATAGATGTTACTATTGTAAAACGGAACTCTATACTAAGGTGAAAAATATAGCTAAAGAAAATGATATTGCCAATGTAGTTGATGGAGCAAATCTTGATGACATGGGAGATTTTAGACCGGGCATGGTGGCAGCAAAAGAACTTGGAATAATAAGTCCGCTAAAAATGGCTGGCATGACAAAAGATGATATTAGAAAGCTTTCAAAAGAATACGGTCTTAAAACATGGAACAAGCCTTCTTTTGCCTGCCTTTCATCAAGGGTACCTTATGGAAGTGCAATAACATCTAAAAAGTTAAAGATGATAGAAAAATCAGAGCAATTTCTTTTAGACCTTGGATTTAAGCAGGTTAGAGTAAGACATCATGGTGAGATAGCAAGAATTGAAGTTGCACCAGAGGAAAGGGAAAAGTTCTTTGATTCTTCTTTGATGGATAAAATAGGACTAAAACTTAAAGAGTTTGGTTTTAAATATGTAACATTGGATTTGCTTGGATATAGAACTGGCAGTATGAATGAAGTGCTTACAGACAAAGAGAAAGATTTAGAATCAAAGTAGAAAACTTTATTATATTCACAGTGTGTGTTAATTCAAAACTGTAGCCACTGTATTAAAAAAATGTTGGTAATATAAAATACTCAATGTATTGAATTATTTATATATAATTCGTATATTGGGTATTTTTTTATAGGAAACAACAATTTTTTAATACAGTCACCAAGGAATAGCAATGTTAAAACAACAATTATTTTATACAAAAATAATTAGTAAACAATGATTAAATAAATTTCTAAATGGCTATAATAATAAAAGCAAATTAGCGCTTTATTGTATGTAAAGCTTTAATATAAAAGTATAAGGAGTTTGAATAGATTAAAATGTAAGAATATAATTAATATGTAGTTACTTATTATATATAATGGTAAAAAGACATGGAGGGATTTTATGAAAAAAAATGATAGTGCTCTAATTGAAGCATTAGAACATATTTTTAAACAGACAAAGAAAAACTTTAATGTTAATTTTTGGAATGGAGAAACAATAAAATATACAGATTCTCCTGAATTTGTATTGAGTTTTAATGACAAAGATGTTTTTAAAAAAATACTTTCTAAACCTACAACAATGAATTTCGCAGAAGCTTTTATGGATAAAACTTTTGATATTGAAGGTGACATTTTTGAAGCATTAACATTAAAGGATCAGTTAAATAATATAGATATAAGCAATAAAGATAAACTTACTCTATTACTTAAAGGTACTTCTATAAAGGATATGCATACCAAGAAAAAAGATAAAGAAAACATATCACATCATTACGATATTTCAAACGATTTTTATGGTGTTGTATTAGGTCCTTCAATGGTATATTCATGTGCATATTTTAAAAATGAAGATGATGATTTAACAACAGCCCAAGAAAATAAGATGGATCATATATGCAAAAAATTGAGATTAAAAGAGGGAGAAAAACTTCTTGATGTAGGTTGTGGATGGGGTTCATTTGTAATATATGCAGCAAAGCACTATGGGGTTGAGGCACATGGAGTAACAATAAGTGAAGAACAGTATAAATTTGCAAAAGAAAGAATAAAGAAGGAAAATCTTGAAGAAAAGTGCTTTGTTGAGCTCAAAGATTACCGTGAAATTAAAGGTGAGGGGATTTTTGATAAAATAGTAAGCGTTGGAATGTTTGAACATGTTGGAATTAAAAACTTGCCAACATATTTCAATGATATGAATAGACTTTTAAAAGATGACGGGTTATTTTTAAATCATGGTATAACACATTCTTCAAATGGTATTATCTCTAAAGAAGAGGGAGAGTTTATAGATAAATACATTTTCCCAGGTGGAGAATTAAATACAATAAATGAAGTGCTAAAGGTTATGGAAGACACTAATTATGAGGTCCTTGATGTTGAGAATTTAAGAGAACATTATTGTAAAACACTTAAACACTGGGTTAAAAATCTTTCAGCAAATAAAGACAAAGCAATAGAAGATACAGATGAAAGGACATACAGAACATGGGCTCTTTATATGGCTGGTTGTGCACTTAATTTCAATGCCGGACCTATTTCTGTATATCAGGTTCTTCTAGGTAAATTCCCTAAAAAACCAGGATATAGTATACCTCTTACGAGAGAATATATGTATAAATAGTTGAAATTATTGGCTATAGATATATTTAAATTAAAATAGAATAAGTTAATTTTAACTGAAAAATTGCTATGGAAGTTTATTTCATAGTAATTTTTTTGTTTTATGGAATTTATATCTAAGTTAAACATTGATTCGGAATTATGTATATGATATAATAGTCAACGTTGAATATATAACAATGACTAAATAAGGAGTGAAATATATGTTAACACGTTTAGTTGTATTAGGTTGTCTTATGCAGTGGCCAATGTCAGGTTATCAAATTAAGTTAATGTTAGAGGTTAGTCAAACTGAGCAATGGGCAGGAATTTTACCAGGTTCTGTTTATCATGCACTTAAAAAGTTGGAAAAAGAAGGAATGGTTATGCTAAAAGGCACTGAAAGAACGGGTAATCGCTTAAAATCAATATATGAAATTACACCAAAGGGAAAAGATGAATTTGCAAGCCTTCTCCGCAAAACTTGGGAAAAACCATGTTTACATTTTCCTTCAAATATTTATGGAGCAATAAGCTTTTTAAATAATACACAGATTGATGAGATTTTGCCACTCATTGATCAGCAAATTGAAATGCTTAAAGATGAACTAGAACAATGGAACATAGGAGAAGAAGCAAAAGCACAGTTTTATAACAGAGAATTGCCGGATTATTTAAAAGATGTTTTCGAGAATGGAAGGAAACATATTGAACTTGATATTAAGTTTTTAAAGGTATTATATAAAAAATTGCCAGAAGAAAAAATGGATTTCGATGGAGGATTTTATGGGAAAAAGCAATGAAAAATTAAAAAGAAATGGTTTGATAGTTGTTACACTTGCAATTTTTACAGACATGCTTGTCTATGGACTGGTGGTGCCTATTCTGCCAAACTATGCATTTTCTCTAGGAATTTCTCAGATGGCTATAGGATTACTTTTTGGTAGTTATGCTATTGCTCTTTTTATTGCTACACCAATCTTTGGAGTTATGTCCGATAAAATTGGACGCAAGGGGCCAATGCTTTGGGGACTTTTAGGACTTATTATTTCAACACTGCTTTATGCATTTGCAAAACAATTTTGGATGCTTATTTTGGCACGTTCTTTACAGGGTGTGTCTGCTGCAATAACATGGACAGCAGGTTTTGCTTTACTCGCTGATTTATATCCTTCTAAAGAACGAGGGAAAGTAATGGGTATAGCTCTGGCTGGTCAGTCAATTGGTACGCTAATTGGACCAACGGTTGGAGGGTACTTGTATCAATTTGGAGGATATAAGACACCTTTTTTCTTTGCAACAGGACTTGCTATCATTGATGGATTTTTAAGGCTTTTTCTTATAAAAGATATTCCTCATGAAAAATCGGAGAGTATATTATCTTCTTTAAAGTTGCTTAAAAATCACAGACTTCTTTCTATTGTAGGAGTGGTTGTGATTGGATCATCTGTGCCATGTGTCCTTGAACCAACTCTACCGCTGAAACTTCAAAAAGTAATGAATGTCTCATCTGGCGGTATAGGTTTGTTATTTGCCATTCCCATATTGGCGTATGCAATAAGTGCACCAGTAATTGGTTCTATTTCACAACGTGTTGGACATTATAAAACAATGACGGTGGGGATGATACTAACAGCAATTTGTTTTCCTTTAGTGGCTTTATCAAATACCGTGTGGCTTGTGGCTGGTGCACTTGTTTTGCTTGGTATTGGAATGGGAACTGCTATAACGCCATGTTTGCCTGAATTTGCAGACATTTCACAAAAGAATTGTAAAAATTCATTTGGTGCATCTTTTTCCATTTACAATACGGCTTATTCCATTGGTATGATTATAGGACCGACTTTAGGTGGTACATTGACAAATTATTTTGGAATTGTATGCTCATATTTTATTGTAACCATTATTATATTTGTATATATGGTAATTTTTAATCTTTGCCGTAGGTGAATTAAAAGTGCCTGAAAAGTTAACGAAAATACTAGAACTTAAATTTAGTAATAGATTATATAAAGTGATAGATTGAATTTATAGCAATATTGTAACAGAAATTTGAAGAAATAAAATCGCTCTTTCTTGAATTAGAAATACAAATGTGATAAAGTATTTGTAAGTTTTAATTAAATTTGATTAGGAGAGTTTTATGTTAAAGATATGGGGAAGATTAATGAAAAATGATAAAATTATAAAGGATGCAGTTGTTTCTTCTGATTTGGACGCTTCTTATCAGGAAAATCTAAAGGCATGTATTGTTGAACTTTGCCATGAATTTGATATATCAATACCCTATTGGCTTCCTCCAAATGTAAAGGAATATAACAATAGAAGAAAGACTATATTTAATGAAAATCACTTTATTGATGAAATCAACTTTGATAAATTTATAATTCAAGAGATAGATATGGAAAATTAATAAAAAAACGCCGTAAAATTCATTAGAATAAATACGGCGCTTTTTTATAATTTAAGTCAGGACAAATGCATTGTGAAGGGAGTTCATTGCTCTTTTAGAAGATGCAGTTTTAATAAGACACCATATAGTAGCATTGGAGTCTGCAGTTTGAAGAACTTCAATATCTTCGTTTTTTAAAGTTTTAACTATTTTGGCCATAACACCAGGCTTACCAGACATACCTGTTCCTATAAGTGATATTTTACTGCAATCATTTTCTAATGTATATTTTAAATTCAATTTGTTTGTAATATTATTAAAAATATCAATATCACTTTTGTTTATTGTGAATATTCGCTGCTCTGGAAATACATTAATTAGATCAATACTTATTTTATTTTCAGCAAGTATATCCAGTATGTCAAAATAATTCTCATTGTTTTCATTATCATTTCTCAAAAGTTTTATTTGAACTCTATTATTTAGCTGTGTTATTCCATCCACAACATTTTTACTTTCAAATCCTGCATTATCTATTATGGTACCGCTGCAGTTATTCATTGTATTTTTTATAATAAGCGGAATGCTTGCCTTTTCTGCTATTTGAACAGCACGTGGGTGAATTACCTTTGCACCTTCATTTGCAAATTGATAGACTTCTTCATAACTTATCTCTTCAATTAGTGAAGCATTTTTTACTACTCTAGGGTCCGCTGTCATTATTCCATCAACATCAGTATATATTTCTACTTTTTCAGCTTTTAAAGCAGCACCTAAAAGAGAAGCTGTAACATCACTTCCACCTCTTCCGAGAGTTGTAATGTAGCCATCTTTACTAATACCTTGAAAGCCTGCTACTATAGGTACTTTTCCCTCATTTAATAGTTTGGTAATTTTGTCTGTTTCAACTTTTAAAATTGAAGCATCACTAAAGTTATCATCTGTAATTATTCCTGCTTGGCCTCCAAGTAGAGGTACAGCCTTTATCTTTTTTAAGCTTAGTTCACTGCTCATTACAACAGTGCTTATAATTTCACCGCAGCTCATTAATAAATCTGAGGCTAAAAGATTTTCATTTTTAAAATTATTGTCTATTAGAGATAATAGAGTGTCAGTTGCATAGGGTTTTCCAAGTCTACCCATTGCTGAAACTACTACTACTGGACTATAACCTTTTTTTATAGCAGAGGCAATTTTTTTAGCTGCAAGTTCTCTTGTTTCTTTTGAAGAAACTGAAGTGCCACCGAATTTTTGTACAATTATTTTCATGTTAATTAACCCTCCAAATGGTAATGCATAAAATAATATATATACTATATTATATGAACAAAATTTGCAAAATGAAATGTTAATAATGCTAAAAACATTGCAAAAAGTGTTTTTATGAAAACTAAGAGTACATTAAAAAAGATGTTTTATTATATCACAATATATTAAGTTACATATAATAGTAAGTGAGGTAGATTGTATTTTTAAGGGAAAATTTATATAGATAATAATTTAAAAGGAGTTATTCTATGAGGGATACTTATAATAGATATATAAAGAAATTTGATGTGAATCTTCTGCGATGCCTTGTATTAGGCAGAGGACACAATGGGATTGTATACTTATTACCTGATGGAAAAGTAGCAAAAGTATGTTTTACAGAAGATAGCTGTAGGGGTGAATATTATATTTTAAATAAGGTAAATGGAAATAAATATTTTCCAAGGGTATATGGAATGTGTGGAAATTATATGGTAAGGGACTATGTTGGAGGAGAATGTCTTAGAAATTATATTAAGAAGTACGGATTTAATGAGAAATTAGGAGTTAAGCTTATTTCAATGTTAAGAGAATTTGATAAATTAAAATTTAGAAAAAAGGATATAAGGTGCAAGGATATATTTGTAGAACCTGATGGCAATATAAGAATAATTGATCCTAAAAAAAATTTCTCAAAGGATAGGGATTTTCCAAGGCACCTTTGTAAGGGACTTTATAAGCTTGGAGTTCTAGATGAGTTTATGGATATATTAAAACGTGAAATGCCTGAGAACTATAAAAATTGGCATGACAAAATATATGAGTATTTAGAGACAATTGATGAATAATTGTGCAAAGCATTTTCTAAATTATGTATATTGTATGTGATTGGAAAGTGCTTTTTTTTATTATTTTTTGTATAATATACTTATTAGAATTGAGGGTGATAATATTGAGAATTCTTCATACAGCTGATTGGCATATAGGAAAAATTGTAAATGGAGTGCATATGACTTTAGACCAAAAATATATACTTTCAGAGATGATAAAAATAATAGATGAAACAAAACCAGATGTTATTGTAATTGCTGGAGATATATATGATAGAGCAGTTCCACCGGTAGATGCAGTTGAACTTGTAGATAGAACATTTTCAAAAATACTTCTAAAAATGGGTATACCTATAATAGCAATAGCAGGAAATCATGACAGTGCTGAAAGAATAAGTTTTGCCAGCAGTATATTAGAGGATAATGGACTATACATTAATGGTAAATTTGAAGATAGAGTAAAAAAGGTAGTTATTAAGGATAAATTTGGACCTGTTAATTTTTATTTAATTCCATTTACAGAGCCGGTTATTATAAAAGAAGCTCTAGGAGATGAGAGTATAAAAACTCATGATGATGCTATGAAAGCTATAATAAAAAGCATTGATATTGATAAAAATGAGAGAAATGTTGCTGTGGCACATGGATTTATAACAGGTACAAAATCTCTTGAACAAAGTGACTCTGAAAGGCCTCTTTCAATAGGAGGCACTGACTTTGTTGATGTTAACTATTTTTCTGATTTTAATTATACAGCGCTTGGACATCTACATGGAAGGCAAAGGGTTAAGGGAGAAAAAGTTATGTATTCAGGATCTATTATGAAATATTCCTTTTCAGAAGTGAAACATAAAAAGGGAGTTAACATTGTTGACATAGATGAAAATGGAGATATAGATGTGAACTTTAGACAGCTTATTCCCTTAAGAGATATGAGAATAATAAAAGGAGAAGTAGACAAGCTTTTAGATGAAGAGATTTATAAGGATACAAACACAGAGGATTACCTTAAAGTTATTTTAACTGATAAGGGAGAACTCATTGATCCTATAAATAAATTAAGGCAGGTCTATCCTAATGTCCTTTCTCTTGAAAGGCTCGAAAGCATAAATTCAAATGAAAACCTTAAAGAATTAGAAGGTGCAGGAGTTAATAAGAGAAGTAAATTGGATTTATTTGAGGAATTTTATAATTGCATTACTGAAGACGAATTTGGCAGTGATAAAAAAGACATAATTAAATCGGTAATAGAAGAAGTTCAAGGGGAGATGAAATAATATGAGACCTATAAAACTTACTATGTGTGCCTTTGGACCTTATGCCTCGGTTCAGAAGATAGATTTCACACTTTTAAAGGATAAAAATATATTTGTTATAGCAGGTCCTACAGGAGCGGGGAAAACTACAATTTTTGATGCTATAACCTATGCAATATATGGTAAGGCAAGCGGATCTTTAAGAGAGCAGGACAACAATCTTAGAAGTGATTTTGCAGAAGATGATGTGCTTACATATGTTGAACTTGAATTTGAACTTCATAACAAAAAATATTATATAAAGAGAATCCCAAAACAGACCAAGAAGAAAGAAAAAGGAGAGGGATTTACAGAGCAAACTGCATATGCTGAGTTTAAAGACTTAACAGAAAATGTTACAACAGCAGGTGTAAGGGATACGGACATCAAAATAAATGAAGTTATGGGCATAGACTATAATCAGTTTAGACAGCTTGTTATGTTGCCTCAAGGGGAGTTTAAAAAACTTTTAATTGCAAACAGCAAGGAAAAAGGGGAAATACTAGGGAAAATTTTTAATACTGAGGAATTTTTAAAAATTCAATACAAATTAAATGACATGGCTAAAGAACTATATTTAAAGGCAGACAATTACAGAAAAGAAATAGTTACAAATATAAACAATATAGATTTTGAAGAAAATGAAGAATTAAATAAGCTTATTAATGCTGAAAATATAAATATAAAAGATATACAAGATGAGCTTAAAGAATATATAACTAAAGATAAAAAAGAAAAAGACTCCACTGATGACAATATTAAGCTCATGGAAACTAAAATTGATGATATAAAGAAGAAGTTAGCTGTTGCAGCAGATATAAACGAAAAAATAAAAATGAAGGAAACAATTGAAGCTGAAGGCAAAATATTAAAATCTAAGAGAGAATTAATAGAAACATTAAAAAATGACTTAAAAAAGTCACAAAGTGCTAATGAGATAAAGACAGAAGAACAGATATATTTAAATAGAAAAAATGAATTAGACAGTAGAAACAAAGAAGAAAATAAAATAGAAGAAAAAATAAATAAAAGCACAGAGAAATTAAAGCAAAGTGAATATAAATATAAAATAGAAGAAAACAAATCAAGTGAAAGAGATAAAATTTTAAATGATATTTTGCTTTATAAAAATTATTATGATAAGGTTCAAAGTTACGAAGACAATTTAAACAAGCTTAAAAAATTAAATGAAGACTTAAAAAAATATAAAACGGCTAAAGAGCTGACAAGTGACAATATTAAAAAATCAGAATCATATGTAAAGGAACTTCTAAATAAATTAAATGAAGTGCACGAGGCAGATGTTGAAATTGTAAGGGTAAATTCATATATAGACAATAAAAAGACAGCTAAGTTAAAATTAGAGAAAGTACTAGGACAGCTTGAAAATCTTGATAAGATAAGGGAAGAATGTATTACTGCAAGGAATGAAAAGAGAAAATATCAACATATTTATGAAACAGAAAAAAAGAATATGATGTTATGCAAAATGACTTTATAAAGGGTTTTGCAAGTAAAATGGCTGAAGGCTTAAAAGAGGGAGAGCCATGTCCCGTATGTGGTTCCATTCATCATGTTAAAAAGGCTCTAAGGACTTCTAACATCCCTTCAGAAGAGGATGTTAAGAGAAAATCGGAGAAGCTAGAAAATGTTTTAAAAGAATATAATGAAACCAGTACATTGTTTGAAACAAAAAAAGCAGAGGGAAGTGCTCAGAAAAAAATAGTCGACAGCATAAAGGAAGAACTTTCACAGAGTGTTGATGAAAAGTTTAACACTTTAGAAAAAGAAGAGCTTACAGAATTCACTAAAGATATTTTAAGTGAAACTAATAAAGAAATTAAAGAATACAGTGCTAGATATAAAAAGCTTAAAGCACAAAAAGATTTAAAGGACACCATTAGTAAAAAATATGAAGAAAATAATAAAAACATTGAAAGTCAAAAATTAAAACTTGAAGATTTAAATTCTAAGTACACAGAAATTTTTGGTGAGGTTCAAGGTTTTAATAAAGTTATATTTCAATTGGAAAATGAACTTCCAGAAAATATAAGGACAAGGGAAGCTTTAAAACTCAAAATAGATGGACTTCAAGCTTCTCATGACATTATGGGAAAGGAACTTGAAGAATCAAGAAAAAATTTAGAGAACTGTAAAATAGAAAATTCAAATTTATTGAGAGATAAAGAGAGTTTGAAAAATGAAAAAATTAAAGCTTTAGATGCCTATCATACTGCACAAGAAAATTATATTAAAAAGATAAAATATATGGGCTTTCAAAGTGAAGATGAATTTTTAAAATGCAAAATGCCATCACAAAAAATTGAGGAGTTAAATAATGAAATAATAGACTATAACGAAAAAGTAAAATCAAATAATGACAGATATGAAGCTGTTAAGAAGGAACTCATTGGAAAATCTAAAGTTGATACGGATGATTTAAAAATAAACCTTTTAAAAGAGGAAGATGAAAAGAAGAATATTCTTAAAAATAGCACGGAACTTTATGCACGAATAGTTCATAATAAAAAAATATCAGAAAACATTTTAAAAACTAATAACAAAAAAATTAAAATAGAAGAAAAATATAAAGTTGTAGGACAGCTTAGCAACATTGCTAATGGAAAGAACTCTCAAAAATTAACCTTTGAAAGATATGTGCTTTCTGCATATTTTGATGAGATAATCTCTTCTGCTAATATAAGATTTGCTAAAATGACAGATTATAGATATGAAATGAATAGAATTAAGGTAAAGGGTAAAGGACAAGGCCAAAGTGGTCTTGAAATTGAGGTGCTTGATAATTATACAGGAAGGTATAGGCACATAAAGACACTTTCAGGTGGTGAGAGCTTCAAGGCATCACTAAGTCTTGCACTTGGTTTAAGTGATGTTGTACAAAGCTATGCAGGGGGTATAAGTCTTGATACTATGTTTATAGATGAAGGCTTTGGAACCCTTGACAATGATTCCCTTGATAATGCCATAGAATGTCTTGTTGAACTTAAAAACACAGGAAGACTTGTTGGAATAATTTCTCACGTTCAGGAACTTAAAGAGAGAATAGATGCTGCACTTGAAATTACACCAGGACTTAGTGGAAGTACAGCTGAGTTTATAATTAAGTAAAGAGTCTTTTAGGATAAAAATATTTTCATTTTAAATAGAGAAAATGGGGAGATTAATTGTTTCCATTTTCTCTTTATATGAGCAAGGAGTAATATTTAAAGTTTCAATAATTTTGCCATATTTTCTCCTAGCACTGCACTTGCAATAGGAGGGGTTTTAGCAAGTTTTAATATAGCATCTTTGGATAATTCAAGGTCACCAAAAGGTCTATCTACTCCGAAAATACATTTTTCAGGTAATTCATTAATTACGGTACCTAAAACAAATGTAGAATAATATGCAGAAGTATCAAGAAATAAATTAGAAATTTCTTTTACAATATCCATTGTTTCAAGCCAATTACTTCCACCTAAATGTCCTAGAATAACTGGAGTATTTGGATATTGTTTGGCAAGATGTGCTATTGCTTTAATGTCATTAAGTGTGAGAGGGAAAAAAGCATGTATCCAAATTGGAAGATTTCCAAATTCATTGGAGGATTTAAAAATATTTTCTAAAAGATATGTTTGTCCACTACCTAAAGTAAATTCACCAATTCCGGCTAAATGATTTTCTTCAATGTTGAGTTTAATATATTCGTTTGTAGTTTTTAAGTCTAAACCAGTAGGAACAGCGCCAAATCCAATATAACGATTAGGATATTGGTTGATTGCTTTTACTAGTTCTGCAATTGATTTTTTTCGTATTTCTAACATAGAGCCTTTTTTACCAGTTAATAAATCATCAAGATATTTCATTGAAGTCTTTACCTCCTGTGTATTTTTGGCCATTTCGGGGTGAAAAGATGTTGAGAATAAAACAGTCTTGTCTACTCCGGTATTATCCATAGTTTTTATGTGTTCTTCAATAGGAAAAGTAAGATGTGAATGTCCATCAATAATCATAATATCAGTCCTTTTTTAAAAATTAAATTATCTTCAGTATTTATTATAATTAAGTTGAAAATAAATAATAGTATGCACTTTTATGTGCTATACTATCAAAAAGGAGAGTGAAATATGACAGAAAAACTTTGTTATGTAAGTAATAGAGAGCCATTTCAATATACTTTATCTATTATAAGTGGAAAGTGGAAATTAAAAATAATTTACTTGCTTGCGTGTATGGGCACAGTAAGATATGGAGTACTTAAAAAAAATATTGATGATATCACACATAAAATGCTTAGTTCACAATTGAAAGAACTTGAAAGTAATAATATTATATTAAGAAAACAATATATGCAAATTCCGCCAAAGGTTGAATATTCTCTAAGTAAAAAAGGAGAGAGTCTTGTTCCTATAATAAAATCCATGTGTGAATGGGGAAAGAAAAATAATGTATAATATTTATGAGGTGTTTTAATTGAAAAAATTTTTAAATATATTAAATGAATTTAAATTTACTATAATTTTATGTTTTATTATTGTGTTTGTAGCATCACCTGCAATTGTACAAGGACAATCTATGCAAAATACTGTACATGATAGGGATATAGTAATGCTAAACAAAATACCGTCATATACTAAATCGTTTAATCGTGGAGAAGTTATTGTATTTCAAGCTACTAGAACAGACAGGTATATTAAAAGGATAATTGGATTACCAAATGATAATGTTAATATTTTTAATGGACATGTTTACGTTAATGGTAAGCTATATAATGAAAAATATCTAGTTAGTAATGATATTACATATCCAAATTTATCTTTGAAAGTACCTAATGATTCATTATTTGTTCTTGGTGATAACAGAACAAACAGTAGAGATAGCAGGATAATTGGATGTATTAAAATGAATAAAGTTAAAGGTGAAGCTAAATGCATTATTTTCCCATTTGGTGATATAAAAATGCTAAAGAGTAAGTAAAATTTATTGCTATAATCTATTATATAAAAGTTATAAAATGTTGTTATCATTAACATTTTGCTTTTAAGTTGAGATTTGAACTAAAGATAAAATGTCGCCTTATTAAGGAGAGGATTAATTTAAATGAATAAAATTAAATTGGTAATAGCAGCTGTTTTAGTGGTAATAATTTCTTTTGGTGTATGGTTTTATTTTTCAAAACAACATATTAAAGAAATGAATAATACTAAGTTATTAACATCTAAAAAATTAATAGTTCCAAGTCAAGGCTGTGATGATAACAGTATAACTTTGGCATGGCATAAACCAGATAATTACAATAAAATTGTTAGCTACAATATATATATGGACAGAAAGCTTATAGGCAATACCACTGATAATAATGCATTACAAGGTAGGTTCTTGGTTGATAAATTTTACAGTGATTCTACTAATAAATCAGCTGTAAAAATAAGTGCACATAGTTATATAGTAAAGGGGCTTAAAGCAGATACTTCCTATAATTTTTTTGTTGAAGGCGTTGATGCTAATGGAAAAAATATAAGTAAAAGTAACACTGTATCTAAGAGTACAACTAAAATACCAGAAGTTATTGATGTTACTAAATATGGAGCTTTAGGAAATGGGACAAGTATTGATACAAAAGCTATACAAGCAGCTGTTGATGCCTGCCCAAAAGGAGGAGAAGTTCTGCTTCCAAAAGGTAAAGTTTTTAAATCAGGTGCAATTTGGTTGAAAAGTGATATGATTTTTAAAGTTGATGGAGAGCTTCTAGGTTCAGAAAATCCCAAAGACTACATTGAAAGAAGTCATATTACAAAAAGCAGCAGCAAAAATAGTGCGTTAATTAATGCAATTGGCAAAAAAGAAAGTAAGAATCTTAAAATTATTGGAAGTGGTATAATCAATGGAAATGGATGGAAAAACACTACTACTGATAAAGAAACAGGATTTTCTAACTTTGTAAAAGGTACTGTAAAAACAGTTACTGAAGATGGGATACTTTCAGCTAATCAATTTAATCTAGCTAAGAAAAATGGACTTTCTGATGCTAAGGCTTATGTAGCTAGATCAAATTTAATTGCAATAAGTAAAATAGATAATGTTTATTTTGGTGATGGACTTTCTCTTGAAAACCCATCACAACAGACTATTGGAATAAGCAGTTGCAAAAATGTAGTACTAAATAATATTTTAGTTAAAACATTTGATTGTAACAATGGTGATGGAATAGACTTTGATTCAAAAGGATTAACTGTTTTAAACAGTGTTTTTGATACAGGTGATGATGATATTAACTTTACTGCAGGAAAGGGAGCAAAGGCTGAAAAAACTCGTAAACCAGTAAGTGATGTATGGATATTCGACAATTATTTTAGACATGGACATGGTGCTGTAGTAGCAGGAGGCAATACAGCAGCTTGGATTGAAGATATATTGGCAGAAGACAATGTATTAGAGGGCACTGGCTCAGGACTTCGCTGCAAAACAGCTAAAGGTACTGGTGGCGGTGCAAAGAATATAATATTTCGTGATAGTGCACTTAAAGACATTACTGATGGAGATGGTGAGCCATTTATATTTACTTCAGCTTATTCTAATGTAAATGCAGCAGAGAGCTATAAACCAGCGTCAGATTTACCACAATTTAAAAATATTTACGTTTTTAATTGTAGTGTAGATGGGTCTAAAAATAATGCTGTATTTGTATCTGGTTTAAAAGGAGCTTATGATGAAAACATCAATTTTGAGAATGTGATTTTTAAAGGAACTAAACCAGCCCAAATAAGATACATGAAAGATAGCACTTTTAAAAATGTTACTTTTGATAAAAGCATTAAAAATCCGTGGAATATAAAAGATTCTAAAAATGTTAAGATTGAAAACAAGTAAAAATAGCTGTGATATTGTAATATTTTAACTGGAAAAAATAAATTAATAATAGTAATATGATATAAGAATTAAAAATTATAGGGATAAAAACACTGTTTCGGTTGGTAGTCCGAACTTGTCTATGCTGTTATGGATAACAGTAACCTGCCCTCCTGGGTTGTCCGTTCTCTATGTAAAATTTTGGTTAACAGGAGGAATTTTAAATGGAAACAAGTATTAAATTTACAGTTTATTATGAAGGTGCATTTTGGGTAGGTATATTTGAAAAAATAACTGCTAACAACTATGAGGTTTCAAAAGTTATATTTGGTCCGGAACCAAAGGATTATGAGGTGTACGATTTTATATTAAAAAATTTTTGCAGATTAAAATTCAGTAGATATTTAAGAATCAATGAAGTTAAAGATAAAAAAATAAATCCTAAAAGACTTCAAAGAGAAATTAAAAAGCAAACAGAAAACAATGGTATAGGAACTAAAGCACAAATTGCCATGAAATTGCAGTATGAGGCAAACAAAAGTCAGAGAAAAATAAATTCAAGAGAGAAAAGAGAACAGGAAAAAGAGGAAAGATTTAAATTACATCAAATTAAACAGAAAGAAAAACACAGGGGACACTAATTTTGTACCTATAAAAAGAGATCACTGCACTATTTTATTTAGCGTGACAGTCCCTTTTAAGGCTATATATATACAATTTACTTTTCTTCATTAGTGTCAAGAATTACAGCCTGAGCTGCAATTACATCTTGTCCGTTAAAAGTACATGATGGAGATCCATACAATTTGTAACCTTCATCAAGTAATGTAGAAATTCTTTTACAGAAGTTTGAGTCGTCTTTTCCAGTGATTAATCTATATCTCAGTTTCTTTTCCAAAATAAATACCTCCAATTATAAGTAATATTTTTTTACTCTTATTTTAATTTGTAGTATTAAGTTTTTTCCATTCTTCATAGAGCAGTCCATATAAATACATGTCGTATTTTTCACCGTCTCTTTGAATAAATTCTCTAAAAGTACCTTCTTTTTTAAATCCAGCCTTTTCGTAAAGTCCGATGGCAGGCTTGTTATAAGCTAAAACTGTAAGCTGTATCCTGTGTAAATTTAACTCATGAAAGCCAAACTGAAGCAGAAGGCTAAGAGCTTCATAGCCGAAACCTTTCCCTCTTGCATTTTTAGCACCTAAGCCTATGGAAAGATTGCCTACTCTATTATTCCAAGAAATATCATTTAAGTCAGCATAGCCTAAAAATTCATCAGTGTGTATATCTCTTATTGCAAAAATATAATTGTCATTTGAATCCTGCCTATCTTTTATCCAGTTAGTTATGTGATCTTTGCTATAAGGATAACTTGGCATGAAGTCAAAGAGCCTAAGGGAATAAGCATCTTCATACCAAAAACATATTTTTTCTATATCAGAATCTTTTAAAGCTGATAGCTTTATATTTTTACCTTTTAAAAGACTATTTATAAACATCTTAGCATCACCCTCAACTATATATTTAAGACAATATTAATTATTAATTTACAATTTGTCAATCGTAGAAATAGCATTCCTAAGATAATTGCACTATTCAAAATTACGATATTTGTATATAATGATTATATAGCAAAAAAGATAAAGCTACATAGGAGGCAATTTTATGAAAGTACTTATAACTGGTGGAGCTGGATTCATAGGTTCACAGGTAGCAGATTTGCTTATAGATAATGGCTATGAAGTTTGTATTATAGACAGCCTTGTTCACGGAAATACTAAGAATGTAAATTCAAGAGCAAAATTTTATAAGGCAGATATAAGAGACAAGGAAATATTCGACATATTTAAAAATGAAAAACCTGATTTTGTAATTCATAATGCGGCTCAGATAAGTGTGCCAAATTCTATAGATGATCCAATAGAGGATGCAAGTATAAATATAATTGGAAGTATAAATGTTTTAGAAGCTGCAAGAATGGCAGGGGTTAAAAAAGTAGTTTATCCTGCTTCAGCTGCTATATTTGGTGAACCAAGGTATTTACCTATTGATGAAGATCATCCACTTGAAATGCTTTCAGGTTATGGAGTAACGAAACATACCGTGGAGCATTATCTTAAAGTTTATAAATCAATGTATAACATTGACTATATAAGTTTAAGATGTGCAAATATTTATGGACCAAGGCAGGATTCTTCAGGTGAAGGTGGAGTTGTAGCAATATTTTGTGAGAAAATGTTAAAAGATGAGATTCCTAGTATTTATGGAGATGGAGATCAAGTTAGAGATTTTGTGTATGTTAAGGATGTAGCAAAGGCATTTTTAATGGCAATTAAATCAAACAAGAATGGAATATACAATGTTGCTACAAACACAAAACTTACCATTAATGAACTATACAAGACCATTAATAAAATTTTAAACAAAGATATAAAATGTGTATATAAAGAAGAAAGAAAAGGTGACATTAGGGAAAGTTACATGAGTTTTGATAAGATAAAATCAGAGTTTGGATGGAAGCCGGAAATTGATATAACTCAAGGACTAAAAGAAACAATAGATTATTATAGAAAACAATAAACAAGTAAAAGGGCTGTTGCACTAAAAAGTAGTGCGCAGCCCTCTTTATTTTACCAAAAGTAATATGAACTTGCACTTATACCGCCGATTAAAAGTAAAAGACCTGCAGCTGCTACAAGTGATGTAAATGTGCTGTGAACACGTCCTAAATAGTTTCTATGCATATCATATACTCTATAGTTCTTGCAAAAGCCTACAGGATAACCAAAGGCATTGTATACAATACCATTTTGGACATAGCCGGCTATTTGCCCATTGTTATGATAAATTGCATTACCAGATACAAAACCCATGTGGTTGTCGTACTTGCAGTAAATAGAATTACCACTTAAATAACCACAGGGGGAATTCTTTTCATCATAAATCTTTTCCATTTGGATGCACACTCCTTTTGTAAAGTAGTTTATTATCCAGTAATAATATATGAAAGGAGTGTACAGTTTGCTATTTGTTTTTAAAATTAATATGCAAAGATTAAATTGCCTATAGTTGCTGTTACAGGTTTTGCTCTAAGCCATGTATTTGTTGCAGTAGTGTCAAAATAATAATATGCACCTTTTGATGGATCAGTTCCATTTAGTGCAGCATAAGCGGCTTTTATGGAATCTGAATTTGCAGGCTTAGTTATCCATCCATTTTTTACAGGTGTAAACTGATAATATGGCCCATTTTTTTCATAGATTACATCTTTTATTGTTTTTGGGAAAAGAGGACTCTTCAATCTATTCATAATTACTGCACCAACAGCAACTTTTGCAGCATAAGGTTCTCCTTGAGCTTCAGCCATTATAAGCCTTGATAGAAGGTCTACATCACTTGCTGTATATGAAGAAGTTGTAGAAACTGCAGTGGTATTAGGAACATTAAGAACTTGTCCAACAAAAATTGTACTTGTTTTAAGAGTGTTGATTCTTAAAAGTAGATCAATTGTGGTATTGTATTTTTTAGAAATGGTAAATAGGCTATCCCCTGATTTTACAGTGTAAAGTGAAGTCCTTATATTTAATTTTTCACCAGGGTATATTAATGAATTTGATAGATTATTATCTTTAATGATGGTATCTGTAGATATGTTAAAGGATTTTCCTATTTTGTAAAGTGAGTCACCGGAATTTACAGTGTACGTCGCGGCATGAGCGGTAGTTGATATTATTAGAGATAAACCAAGGGCTCCTAAAAGGGTTCTTAATTTTTTCTTCAGTAACATATAATTACCTCCGTTTTAAATATTTTAGTATACGTACAAGCATTTAATGCCTGTCCACAATAAATTCTAGCAGACCCACTGCCTTTATTCC
>JAQUXS010000055.1 GCA_028692255.1 Clostridium sp. | reverse complement strand
GAGGCATTTGCCCAAGTTTATCCAGTATTTCTTCAAAAATACCCTCATATTCAAATTTAACGATTCTATTTCCCTCATCTTTTATATCTACAACTTCTGCTTTTAAAAGACCACCGCCAAAATCAAATCTAGCACCAATCTTAGCTCTCTTACCTGGTTTTACAAGGGTTTCCCAGTTATTACTGTCGATTCTCTTTAAAAGCAAAAACTCCATTTTACCTTCAGTTTCCTCTTTAACTCCTATAAGCCTTGCAGGTATAACTCTTGTATCATTTAACACAAGACAGTCACCTGGATTAAGGTAATCTATTATATCTTTAAATACTTTATGCCTAATTTCACCAGTCTTCTTATCGAAAACCATAAGCCTGCACTCATCTCTTTTTTCAGAAGGATGCTGTGCTATTAGTTCCTTTGGTAAATTATAATCAAAATCTTTAAGTTGCAAAACTCCACCTTCTTTAGTATTCTTTACAAGTAATAAATATAATTCATATAATATATATTGTCAACAAAGTTTTTTAAAAATCAGTTAATATAGTTAACAATACTACTTCTCTTTATACACTCTATTCAAATGCTTATAGGCTTTTTCAGTAGCAATTCTTCCTCTTGGAGTTCTTATAATAAATCCTTTTTTAAGCAAATAAGGTTCGTATACATCATCAAGTGTATCTAGTTCTTCTCCTATGAAATAAGCTAGAGTTTCAAGTCCAACAGGTCCACCATTAAAGTTGTCAACTATTGCTTCGATGATTTTATTATCAATCATATCCAAGCCTTCCTTATCAACTTCTAACAGTGCAAGTGCTTTTTGAGCAGATTTTATATCAATTTTTCCATTTCCCTTAACCTCTGAATAATCTCTTACTCTTTTTAAGAGTCTATTTGCAATTCTAGGAGTTCCCCTTGAACGCATTGCTACTTCAAGAGCAGCATCTTCTTCAATATCCACATTTAAAATTTTTGCAGATCGGATTATTATCTCTTTAAGTTCCTTATCTTCATAAAATTCCATAGGACACATAACACCAAATCTGTCCCTTAGTGGAGACGTTAAAAGTCCAATTCTCGTAGTTGCACCTACAAGAGTAAATTTAGGAAGATCTAGCCTTATTGACTTTGCCGATGCTCCTTTACCTATAACTATGTCAAGAGCATAGTCTTCCATAGCTGGATAGAGTATTTCTTCAACATTTCTATTAAGTCTGTGAATTTCATCTATAAAAAGCACATCAAACTCTGAAAGTCCAGTTAAAATAGCCGCCAAGTCCCCAGCTCTCTCTATTGCAGGTCCAGAGGTTATTTTAAGATTCCCACCCATTTCTCTTGCAATTATATTAGCAAGAGTAGTCTTTCCAAGTCCTGGTGGCCCATAAAAAAGCACATGGTCAAGAGCTTCTTTTCTCTTTTTAGCTGCTTTTACAAATATGTCCAGCTTCTCTTTTACTTTACTCTGACCTACGTATTCATTTAATGTTCTAGGTCTTAAACCATATTCATATTCATCATCCTTTAAATTAGCAGCGCTCAATATCCTTTCCTCCATATTTTAACCCCTCTCAATTCATTAAAAACTTCAAACTACTTTTTATTATATTTTCAATACTTTCAGATTTATCACAAGAATTCATAGCCTTTTCAGCTTCCTTTTCAGAATATCCAAGTGATATTAATGCTCCCGTTGCTTCTGCAACTTTTTTATCATTTTCATATGAATACTCTGCCATATCATCATTACCTGAAATAGTTTCTGAGAATTGTTGTTTCTGCATTTTTTCTCTTAATTCAAGAATTATCCTCTGAGCAGTCTTTTTGCCAATACCTGGGGCTCTAGTTATGGTCTTTTCATCACCAGTTGCAATTGCATATTTTAAATTGGTAACACTGCAGATTGACAAAAGAGAAAGACATGCTTTTGCACCAACTCCATTTATAACTAATAGCTGATTGAACATCTCTTTTTCTTCTTCTGTTAAGAAGCCATAAAGTCCTATAAAATCATCTCTCACAATTTGTATAATATAGAGCTTAACTTTTTCTCCAATTTTAGGCATAGCCGCCATGGTGCTGCCTGATGTATATATCATATATCCAATTTCATTATTTTCAATATTGACGTAATCTTTGCTTATACCAGTAAAAATTCCTTTTATGTATGAATACAATATTTTTTCTTCCCTTCTAAGTAACATGCAATCAATATATACTTTATCATTTAAGTGCTGTTAATTCAAGAGAAAGGATTCGCCAAAAATTCAGTAAATACAAAATGCTTGTATTATAAAAAAAGCCTTTAGACTTTTATGATGTAAAGTCTGAAAGGCTGTCTCTTGCTTCTTCTACGCTATTAAATTCTTGAACATTTTTATTAAATAGTGTTTCGTCTTCACTTTTATGATTTATGTTTCCACCACTTTCAGTAAGCTTTAATTCACCATTTTTATTTGCTACAAATATTTCATATTTATTGTCGTTTATTTTAGCAACATATTTTCCCTCTTTATAAACTTTTACACATAAAAGTTCATTGTCATTAACTTCAAGCTTGTATCCTATTTTTTTTAATGAATCATATATACTACTTATACTTTTACCTTCAAATCCTTCTGCATGAGCACTGGAATGTTTTAATACATCTTCAGCCACTTTGTCACTGCCTTTAGCAGTATAATGTTTTCGATCTATATATAAAACCAAAACATCTTTTTTTATTATAGACTCATCCTTTGAAGGATCTTTGGAATTTAAAATCTTTTTACTTGCATTAACAGTTTTTATACTGTCATTGTTTTTGTTTTTTAAATTAAAATGATTTTTATAAAATGTAGAGAAATCATTTTTAAGTTCACTCCTATATCCATAACAAAAAGAAACCGTAAAAACCAATAATAATGACGAAATTGCTATTATTACTTTTTTATAAATTGACATTTTCAATCCCTCCTATTAAGGGATTATTGCCATATGATGTCTTTTTATTCAAATATTTAAAAATTTTATGATAATATATACAAATATACTAAAGTAACAAGTATAATCTACTATTTAAATATTAATTCTGATATAATAATTCTAATAAAGATATTAAACCTAGATTTGGGAGTGTTCATATGTTAATAAGATTAGTACAAGCAATAGCCATAATATTTCTTTTAATATTACTATTTAAAATTACAATAGCAGCAGTAAAAATTTTATTGTTTTTAGCCGTAGCCGGTATTATTTATAATATAATTAAACAACTGTAGTGAAATTCAAAATTTTTATTACAATCACAAAAGCACCTTTTATTCACAAAGTACACTACATTTTGCGAATAAAAGGTGTTTCTATATTCTTTAACAATCACTTATAGTTTTTACTAACTTTACTTCTACCCTAACCTTCAAAATCCTCTGGGAATTCAGCGTTGTGGTAAACTGATTGAACGTCAAATAGAATTCAAACTTAACCTTAACATTTTCAAGGGTTTATAACGATTTTATTATTTTTATATTATAGATGTATGTCATAATAAATTCAATTGATTTATTATAACCAAATAGTAGTATACCACCATTATAATACCTTTTTTACTTTTTACAATATTTATATCCGTTAAATACTCTAAAAAGTAAAAAAGGCATACCCAAAAGTGTTACCACTTTCAACTATACCTAAACTATTTATTCTTCAATTATTTTCTCAACTAAAATATCCACTCTTTTATCTCTCTTCTTACATTCATCTACTATTATTTTTATTAGTTCTTTAGAATCTTTTGTCCAATTTGATATAGTAATTTCCTTAAAATTGCCCCTTACTGTTACAGAATATTTTAACAGAACACCTTTATTAACATTAAAGCAAAACTCACTGACTTCATCCCAAGATATAAATTTTCTTTTAACTAAAGTTCGAGATAAAATTCCCTTTTCATTAACTAAAATAAAATAATAAGAAACATTTATAAAGCTATATATTAATCCAATAAAAAAAATTGAATATACAATATATGTAAATAAGGTATGTTTATCATAAACATAAGAGATTGCAATACATATAAATATTACTATTACAAATAAATATGCTCTTAATGATAATTTAAACTTCTTCAAATCATTCTCTCCTATCTAATTCCTCTAATTTTATAAAGTTTTTCTTCAATTTCAGATATACCTTCAGAAATTTTAAAATCTCCATATCCCGCTAAAAGTATGCATGGTATACCAATAGGATCTTCAATATTTTCTACTCCAAAAGCAGCTAAATCCTCTGTTGCTTTTCCTCCACCCCAAGCAGCTCCTCCACCGACTATTTGTATACCTGATTTTTCAAATCTTTTTTCAACAGTATTTCCACTATTAGCACTCCATGTATTTTCTAAGTCAAGTCCTAAAGCACTTACTGTTAGTGTCTTTGCTATTGTACCTCCAACTTTTGCTTCTTTAGTATACGGTCTATATGTCGCTAACGAATCTTTAGGATATAAATGTACTACATTTAAACCTCTATCTTTAGTAATATATCCTCGTGCCCCTGATTTAGTTATTTTATCAGTATTGCCTAAAACTGTTCCAAATCCAGATGTTGTCAAGGAACTTATTAACGTATTAACAATATCTGAACTTGAAGGTATTACTCCTATACCAAGCCTAGCCAACGGCGGTGTTTTATCATTCATAATGCTATCCCACAAACTCCAAAATTCATTACTGATTGTATCTTTTGTCTTTACAATGTTAATACTTTTATACTTAGCTAATTTTTCTGCTGCTGTTTCACCACGATATAATGAACCTAAAGTTCCTCCTGTCAAACCCACTTGCTTAAATACACCAACTCCATCATTGCCTCTAAAAAGAGTACTTTCTTGGTTATCAGCAGTTATAAAAGCTACCCTTGCTCTTTCAACATCAAAAGCCATTTTATCTAACATATTTCTTATATCATTGCCAACTTTTACGCCTTGATACATATGTTCTTTTAGTATATTCATTGATGATGATACTTGATTGAAATTATCTATTAAATATTTTAAATCATTCATTCTATTCTTTATAGTTTCAGACATTGTATCTATTAATTGTCTAAACTTGGCTACTTCATTTGTTTCCATTTTAATTTTGTCTGCCATTTATAAAACCTCTTTTAATTATATACATTTTTCATATTTTATCATAATATTCCAATAAGCATACTTATTATTTTACTATAGACTAATTTTATTTTCAATGACAAAAATCAAATAAAAATTCTTGTAATATATCTTCTAATTCCATAAAAAAATAGCACCTCCATATACAGATTTTCACATCTATATATAAAAGTGTTATTTATCATCATAAACCAGTTAAAATACGTATGTCACTATGAAATATTTTAACGAAAATGCCTCTTCTACCCTAACCTTCAAAATCCTCTGGGAATTCAGCGTTGTGGTAAACTGATTGAACATCATCGTCGTCTTCAAGTTTATCTACTAAATTTTGAATTTTTTCGGAATCTTCTTCATTTAGAACAGTAAACGTATCTGGTATCATTGTAAGTTCAGCTGAAACAAATTTATAACCTGCAGCTGAAAGGGCATCTCTTACCTTTCCAAAATCTTCTACTGCAGTTGTAATTTCAAACACATCTTCATCTGCATTAAAGTCATCTGCACCTGCATCAAGTGCTTCCATCATAACTTCATCTTCATCAAGATCACCTTTTTCAATTACAAGCTGTCCTTTTCTTTGGAACATATATGATACACACCCAGTTGACCCAAGATTTCCGCCATTTCTGTCAAAAATGCATCTTACGTTACTAGCACTTCTATTTTTATTATCAGTTAAAACATCAACTATTATTGCAATTCCACATGGGCCATAGCCTTCATATGAAATTTCTTCATAGTTAACTCCTTCTAACTCTCCAGCACCTTTTTTTATTGCTCTTGCTATTGTATCCTGGGGCATATTGTTTGCTTTAGCTTTAGCAACTACATCCCTAAGCTTTGCATTACTATCAGGATCTGAACCATTTTTAGCTGCAACAGCTATTTCTTTCCCTATTTTAGTAAATACTTTTCCTCTTTGAGCATCTGCCTTACCCTTTTTTGCTTGTATGTTATGCCACTTTGAATGTCCTGACATTAAAATTCCTCCCAACATTACATTTCTTATATTATATATGTAATTTCCCAGCCTTATATAATAAGTTTTTATTAAAATTCCAATTATAAATAGCCTTAAATATTATATCACATTTAATAATATTTGTTCAAATATATTTACTATTTTCTATATATAGAATCTATTGTCTATTTTAAAGTAATATCTCTCTTCACCTTTTATAAAGCTGCAGTTTCCGGAACATGTATCTAAAATCATTTTCTCAGCAGATTCTATGTCTTCCTTTGCAAATCTAATTTCTATTTTTACCTTATCAGTATATTCAATATTTTCTACATGCCATTTTTTTTGTTCAAACGTATATTGAAGTTTCCCAAGCAAGTCATAATTTGCAGTTACATAAATAGGAATTCCTAAAACCTTTAAAACAATATTGCCCTTTTTTACTGATTCTGCTGCAGCTTTCGTATAAGCTCGTACAAGTCCTCCTGTTCCAAGCAGTATACCTCCAAAAATTCTCGTAACTACTATAATTACATTAGTTAAGTTATTCTTTTTTATAACTTCTAATACTGGAACTCCTGCAGTTCCTTGAGGTTCCCCATTATCACTACACCTTTGTATTTCTTTATTCTCACCTATAATATAAGCAAAAACATTGTGCTTTGCATCTTTATGAGTTGACTTCACTTGTTCTATAAACTCTTTCGCTTCATTTTCAGTTTCAACTCTTTTTATACTTCCAATGAAAACTGATTTTTTCTCTTCAAATTCAAAAACAGCTTCATCTTTTATGGTATAGAAGTTCATAAATTACATTCCACCACTTTCACCATTAATTATTTTTAAATATTCACTGCATAAATTTTTTATGTAATCCTTATCTGTTTTTTCTTTAAGTTCTGTAATTTTAAAAATTGACTTTCTGCTCTTAAGTTTAATTAATGCCTTTATAGCATAAGATACAACTTGTGGATTTTCGTCTGAAAGAGCTCTCATTAGAGCATTTTCAAATTTTTCATCGTTTATTTTTCCCATAGCTGAAATTGCCATTCTTCTAACATTTACAAGATTGTGCACAGATGCTTTTATTAAAATATTGCTGCTATTTAGGTCTTTTAGTTCTCCAATAATCCATATTGAAGTTTCCTTTAATTTTCCATGCATATCTACATATTTATCTTTTATATATTTAAGCATTTCACTTTTATTATCTTTATTTAAATTATGAAGAAACAGTAATTTATCCTGCTTTCCAGCTGCAACTATAGAATTTAAGAGTTCATTCATATTATTGCTTTTAACTAAAAATCTATATTTTATTTTTCCTCTTATAATATGATTTTGTACAACGCTACTTTCTATATTTCTTATTTTACTTATTGTTTCTATAGACTTACCCTCTAAAAAAAGGAAATAAGATATTTCGCTGTCCTCATATTTATCTATGTTATCCCAATCGATTTTAGCCATTCCGCTGTGCATTTTATCACTTCTATTCCAATATTTTATTTATAATATCTATTCCGTCTTTAATTTTAACTTTATCTGTTTTTGAATATCCTATTCTAAAAAATCTAAGTCCATCTTCAATATTTCTATAAAACAAAACACCTGGTGATATGAGTACATTTTTATTCTTGCATTTATAAAAAACTTCATCTGAATTAATTTTTATATTTTCATTTATCTTTAAATAAAAATTAAATCCACCGCTTGGACAATTAAAACTGACCTTATCTTTAAGTACATTTTCAATACATGTTTTCATATATTCATATCTTTTAAAATATATCTTTCTAAGTTCATAAATATAATCTCTCCAGTAACCTTTTATTATGTACAAATCCAATGCTCTTTGCATAAGGCTTGAAGTTGATATATCTGTATTGACCTTTGAACTTTCCACTTGTTCTCTTATACATTTAGGTGCAGCCATATAGCCAAGTCTTATTCCTGGTAAAAATATTTTTGAGAAACTTTTTAAATATATAACTCTGTCGTTTTCATCTAAGCTCTTAAAACTTTCATATACTATTTTGTCATCATATATAAGTTCAGAAAGGTAATCATCCTCTACAATATAGAAATCATATTTGCCCGCTAATCTTAATATTTCTTTTTTCTTCTTCCTGCTGCAGGTGACTCCCGTTGGATTTTGAAAATAACTCATGGTATAAAAACATTTAATTCTATTTTTTTTAAGTATACTTTCAAAAGCTTCTATATCTATACCATCTTTTTCTATTGGAACCTCAAAAATATTAGCGCCCCTCCATTTAAATACAAAAAGAGCTCCTGAATAAGTTGGCTTTTCAACAATAACATTATCATTTACATTAATTATTGCCTTAGAAACAATATCTATGCCTTGCTGTGCTCCAGAAACTATTAAAATATCATCTGCTGCTATACTATTTTTCCAAAAATATTTGCTTATACTTTTACGGAGGCCTAAAAACCCCATGCTTTCTTGGTAAACAAGAGAATCAACTCCATCTCTATCAATAACCTCATTAATAACTTCTTTGAAATTATCCATATTAAAATATACACTGCTTGAGGTTTCCCCTACAAAGTCAATATATTTATAAGAATCATGTTCACTAATTTTTTTTAGCGTTTTTGAATAATCCCTTTTTATTCTTTTACCACTTGCACTCATTTTTGCATAAGTTCCGCTTCCCATTTTTTTTACTGCGTAACCTTCTCTTTGAAGCTTACTGTATGCATTTATAATAGTATCATTATTAACTTTTAAATATTCAGCAAGTTTTCTTATAGGTGCAAGTTTTTCTCCATCTTTTATTTTTCCACACTTTATAAGATTTTCTATGTGTTTTGAAACTTGCAGGTATTTATGCTCTTCTCTTTTGAACTCCATAGTATAATTTTCCATAGTATCACTTCCAAAAATTAAATATAATAAACATTTTCTTTTATTAGAACTTTTTCTGTATCTATTTTATAATCTCTTTTTTCTCTTTTAATAATATTCAATTTAAAAAGCTCATTTAATATATCCTCAAAATTTATTTTATAATCTTTAAAAAGTTCATCTTGCTTTATATCACTTGAACTTAAAAAACAATTTTTATTACTCATATATTTAATTAGTATTGAAGTTAATTCTTTAATATTTTCATAAATATTTTCTTCCATGTAATTTACAATATTGTTAATATATATGTGTATATCATCTTTCTTAAAAAAAAGCTCATCTATATATTTTTTAAACTTGTCATTCATACTTACAACCATATTAAGTGCATTATTGTTTATCATATACCCAGATGTATTTAAATTAATCTTAGCATATTCTTCTGCTGACTTTACAGCAAAACTAAATGCTGTATAATATGATTTATTGTTTAAATATTTTTTACACACACTTATAAGTTTTATAAAGTTTCCAACGTATACTAAATTCCATCTGTCTCTTTCAGCATCAAGATAATATCTTCCACTGTCATACCTTCTTGTAATTTCATCATCTTTTGAAAAAACTAATCTAGAGCTTGCAAATATTCTATGGGTAAAATCATTTTGAGTATTATAAGTCTTGGAAAACAATTTATTTTTACTGAGTATTTTTACATGAACAGGTATTTGATCTTCTTCTAAATATATATTTACCATATCTTTTTTTCAATTTTAGTTATTAGAAGTAAATCTATATCAGATTCTTCCCACAAATCACCTGAAACCATACTGCCAAAAACAGTGACAGCTAAAACATCACTATTTTCCTTTAATTTTTCAACAACTCTAGTAAAAACTCTTTGATACTGCAAAATTGATTTTCCCATTAATATCCCTCTTTTTTACATTTCTAATTTTCTATCATAAATTTTTCATATTTTTTATATTCTTTATCATTAACTTCAGTTACTATGCTAGTTCCTGTCTCTAGGTATTCTTCACTTAATATTTTAGAATTTTCATGTAAAATTGAAACTATATTCTGCTCTGAATATGGAATAATATAATGTACTTTTTTCAATTTATTTGGTATAAGCTTTGAAACTCTATCCATTAATAAATCTATATTAATTTCTTCTCTAGCTGATATTTGGATTATATCCATTGAAGCATATTTATCTATTATTGCATGAATTTGTTCTTCACTTGCTGCATCAATTTTATTTAAAACAAGGAGAGTTGTCTTATCTTCAGCTCCAAGCTCTTTAAGTACATTATTAACGGCATCTATTTGCTCAAAAGCAGTGCTACTTGAAGCATCAACTACATGCAAAAGCAAATCAGAAAGTAGAACCTCTTCAAGAGTTGATTTAAATGCCTCTATAAGGTCATGGGGAAGTTTCCTTACAAATCCAACAGTATCTGAAACAACTGCAATTCTATTATCATTAAGTAATATGGCTCTTGTAGTAACGTCAAGAGTGGAAAATAACATCTCAGCTTCAAATACATTGTCTTTTTGAGTTACGTCTTTTATATGTGCAGTTTCACAAAGTACATTTCTTAAAGTTGACTTTCCTGCATTTGTATATCCAACTAAAGAAATTCTAGGTATATTCTCACTGTTTCTCTTTTCTCTTTGAACTTCTCTGCTCTTTTTAACTTTTAAAAGTTCTCTTTTAAGATCATAAACTCTTTCATTTATATGCCTCTTATCAATTTCAAGTTTCTTCTCCCCAGGTCCCTTAGTACCAATACCTCCACCTGTTCTTGAAAGCACTTCACCAAGTCCTCTAAGTCTTGGGAGCCTATATTTAAGCTGTGCCAGTTCAACTTGAAGTTTAGCTTCTTTACTTTTAGCTCTTCTTGCAAATATCTCAAGTACTAGGATTGTTCTATCTATAACTTTAACTCCTAAATTTTCTTCAAGATTTCTAACCTGTGAACCTGAGAGTTCATCATCAAAAATAATGAGATTTGCATTTTCGTTTTGAATTATCATGCTTATTTCTGAAAGTTTACCAATTCCAATATAGTATGATGAATCAATTTTATCTTTTCTCTGAAGTACCATTTCTGCGCATTCTACATCACAAGCTCTAGCAAGTTCTTTTAATTCAGTTATGCTTTCTTCAGTATCCATACTTACTAAAACAGCCCTCTGTGAATCTTTAGGTGTAAAATACTCTTTCTTCATAATATCTTCAATATATTTAAGCTTATCAGTTAAATCAATATTAAGTACTTTATTCTCTGATATATTATCAATAGTTTGAGAACATATTTTTCCATTATTAAAATCACAAAATCCAACTGAGAAATCAACTGCTCTTCCATCTTTAACACCAATAGACGCAATACAATCAAGCCTTAATTTTATAAGTGCGGATAAATCCATACTTGAAAAGCTGGAATTTGTATTAGGATGGGAATGTATTATACGTACCCTTGAAAGTTTCCCATTTATCATATCTATATCTGGAAGTTCAACTTCCCTTGCATTTCCTATTGCAACATTTAGCACATTGCCATTTCTATCTATTTCAACGCTTATCTCTCTATTTATAACTGACGTAATAGTACATATTACATCTTCTAATTCACTTGTTAAAATATTATATTTTGGAATTTTCATATCATATATCTTTTCAAGTTCTGAAAGTATTGAATTTCTTATTCCATCTACATTTCCAAATATCATAAAAAAGCCTCTTTTCCTTTTACCTTAGTATAGGATTAATTATTATAATTTTATACTATTAGAACATTACTGTAAATAGACTCAAAGTTTTTGTCAAAAAACTTGAATTTGAAATCTCTTTAATATAATATTAATAAATAGATTGGATTTATACATTTATACTATTAATGGAGGATACAAATGGACGAGAATAAAAAAAATATTTTAATTAGTGAAGAACAAATAGCAAAAAGAGTAAAAGATTTAGGAACTGAAATAACTTCTAAATGCAATGGTAAAAAATTATACGTTCTTTCTCTTTTAAGGGGAAGTTTTATTTTTGCAGCAGATATTGTAAGAGCAATTGATCTACCTGTAAAAATTGGATTTATGACTACTTCTAGCTATGGAAATTCAGAAGAAACTAGCGGAGAAGTTAAAATTGTAAATGACATTCCTGATGACATTACAGGATATGATGTTCTTATAGTTGATGACATAGTTGATACAGGTGTAACTATGGACTTCGTTATGAATCATGTTAAAAAATTAGGTGCAAAGAGTGTAAGCTGCTGTGTACTTTTAGATAAACCTGAAAGAAGAAGAGTTTCTATAAAGCCTGATTTTTGCTGTTTTGAAATAGAAGATGTTTTCGTTGTAGGCTATGGACTTAACTATGGCGATTATTACAGAAATGTACCATATGTATTCAACTTTGAGGAATAAATTTTACCAGCTTATTTAAGCTGGTTTTCTTTTTTATTGGGAATGCTCACTCCAGCATTTTTAAGGTCAAACTGAAGTGCTGTATTTGGAACCTTTCCAAGTATTATTGTTTCTGCTACAGGTATCTGTGTTTTTACTTTTATTTTTTGTATACTAATTGGATATACTACTTCAACATAAGTTTCTACATTTATATATATACTGTGTCTAGTTTGATTGATACCTTCACTTTCAAACTTCGAAACATACTCTGTACTTATATTCCCAATAGGTTTTGCTTTTATTGAAATATTAGGTCCAAAATTTGCAAGCAGATTATTTTTTAAAATATACACCATAGGTATATTAACATTAATACTTCCTTCTTTATTTAATTCATCTTGAGCTTTAATTGTTATATCACAAGCAATTTTATTCATTTTAAGCGTGTCCGCTTTTACAAGACTTATATCTCCTGAATTATCACGTTCAACCTTAACAACATTATCATAATTAAAATTACTGTATTCATTTAAAATCTGCTTATCTATAATTTCAATAGTTTTCTTCTTTATAAGTGCATCTGCCATACTCACTACTGCTGGATTTATATCTTTATCAAATTTATATAAACCCAATGTAGATATAATTAAAAGAATTATAAGAACAAAGATAATCCTAATTTTTATATTCAAAAATTTACCTCCTATATACATTTGTATATTGATATTCGAATTATAAATAATAATTACTACAAGTTATTTTAATTTCATCATTTCTTACATTTTCTAGAAATATTTTTAACAGTTTATCAAACTGATTTATTAATTATTATAATTATGCTATAATAATTAAGCATAATATTTATTAAGGAGGATAATATATGGCAAGAGTTTCAAAAGATGGAAGACGTGTACCTAGGCGTCCTGCCAATAATATAAAGCATAACCGTAACCATAATCCTAATCATAGTGTGCACAATAAAAATCATAATAAAAAAAATTTAAAGAAGAAAAAAGGTCCTTTAAGATTCTTTAAAATATTTTTTATAACTTTATTATGTGTAATTATAATCGGATCTGCTGCAACTTTAGGTGTGGTTTTAGCAATGATAAAAACAGCTCCACCCTTAGATATAAACGGAACTATATTAAATTTGAATCAACCTTCAACACTTTATGATGACACTAATAAACCAATGGATACCGTTATAACCACTGAAAAAAGAACTGTTGTTGGTCTTAATTCCATTCCTTCAAATCTTTCAAATGCATTCGTTAGCATAGAAGATGAAAGATTTTATAAACATGGTGGAATAGATCCACAAAGAATAGTAAGTGCCCTTTTCTTAGATATACTTAATAAAATACATAAACAAAACGACATTCAGGGCGCTTCAACAATAACTCAAGAACTCATAAAACAGAGAATGTTTCTTACTGATTCGCTTCAAAATAGACTATCTTTAAAGAGAAAAGTTCAAGAAGCTTATCTTGCAGTGCAGCTTGAAAAGTCGCTTTCTAAGAGTCAAATTTTACAAGCTTATATGAATACAATATATTTAGGAGGTCAAGCAAATGGTGTTGAAGCTGCTTCTCAGCAATATTTCAATACTAACGTCAGTAATTTAAACCTTATACAATGTGCTTTTATAGCAGGACTTACTCAAAGTCCATCAAAATATTATCCGTTTTCAGCTGATGCTTCTAAAAATCCTGCAATTTATATAAATAGGACAAAACTTGTTCTTTCAAAAATGCTTGAAAATAATTATATAAGTCAAAATGATTATAACAATGCAATTAATGATTTAAATTCAGGTAAACTTGTATTTTCAAAGGGATCTCTTGGAAATGACAAATATAATTATCCATGGTTTTCAGATGCAGCTGTAACAGCAGTAAAAAAGGATTTGAAATCACAATATAACTATACTGATGAGCAAGTTAACAACCTTATTACAAATGGCGGTCTTAAAATATATACTACAATGAATGCCGGTCTTGAACAGCAAGTTCAAAAAATAATGGATGATCCAAGCTCATTTTCTTCTGCAAGTGATTCCTTTACTGTTAACAGCAATCAAATAAGAGAGCCTCAATCTTCAGCTGTAGTAACAGACTACAGAACAGGAGAAGTAAAAGTATTAATTGGAGGTACTGGAAGTCAACCTGCTGGTTCTTATAACAGAGCCTACAGCTCTGTATTTAAAACTCCTATAGGTTCAAGTATAAAACCTCTTACTGTATATGCGCCAGCCATAGAATCAAAGGCTATTACTGCAGGAACTGTAATTGACGATTCCCCTCTTGCACCTAATATAGCTGACAAATATTCTGGAGATAATGGAACTGTTGGATATCAACCTCACAATGATAATAACAGCTACTCAGGTCCTCAGACTGTTGCAACTGCACTAAAGGAATCAATAAACGTAATTGCTGTAAAAGTTGAAGATCAAATCGGTGTATCAACTGGTGTGGCATATGCACAAAAATTTGGTCTGCCACTAGATGCCTCTGATAAAACCTCAACAAGTATCGCAGCTATGGCTCTTGGCCAGTTAAAGTATGGTACTAATTCAATGATTATGTCATCGGCATATGGAACTTTTGGTAACAATGGAATTTATGTAACGCCTAGACTTTATACAAAAGTTGTAGATAGCAAAGGTAATACTATACTTGATAACTCTCAGGCACAAGGGAGTCAAGTTATATCTGCTCAGACAGCATATATAATGTATAACCTGTTAAAAGGTCCTGTAAGCCAAGGTGGAACTGGATATTCTGCTTCTGGACATACTGATATTCCTATTGCAGGTAAAACAGGTACTACATCCAATGGCAAAAATCTTTGGTTCTGCGGACTTTCACCATATTATTCAGCTGCAGTTTGGATTGGTAATGATAACCAGTCAAAGATAAATGGTTCATTTAACAGTAATACCTCTGCAAATGTATGGGGACTTATAATGGCAGAAGTTACAAAAAATCTTCCTATAAAAGATCTTACGCCGCCAGATGGACTTACAAATATAGATGGACAATTTTATATAAATGGCACTGCTCCTTCTGTGCAAGCGCCGGCTGCACCACCAGCTGCACCAAGCCAGCCTCAGCAAAATACTGTTCAGAATCAAGCTAATAATACTGTACAGAACACTACACAACAACAAAATAACACACCAGCTAATAATGCTGTCAATAACGTAAATAGTACTGGTACTAATACAAATGTTAACAATCAGCAGAATGACAAAAATACTGGGCAAACTACTGATTCTACACCCCCCGCAAATCCACAAGTAAATCAAAATAATGTAAATAGCCATTAAAAAAATGTGGCTGCCACATTAGCATAATAAAATTAATGCTAGTGAGGCAGCCATTTCTATTTCTTTGTTTTAGGATTAAATATAAGGGACATAATATATCCAAATAATATTGCTGCTCCTATTCCACCTGCAGTACCTTTTATCCCTCCTGTAAAGGCTCCAATAAGTCCCTCCTTATTTACCTCTTTAATTGTTGCTTTTGCCAGGGTATATCCAAATCCTGTGATTGGAATTGTAGCACCTGCCTTACCAATTTTAATTACGTAATCATATATGTTTAATGCTCCAAGTATAACTCCCATAGTAACAAAACTTACAACTATTCTTGCTGGAGTAAGTGCGGTCCTATCCATAAGTATCTGACCTATAACGCAAATAATTCCTCCTACAATAAACGCCATTAAATAGCTCATATAATCACCCCTAAAATTCAATTGAAACTGCATGTGCAATTCCAGGAATAGATTCTCCCTGCAGTGTTGATGTTGTACTTAAAAGTGCACCTGTAGACAAAACCAAAACTTTTTTTAACTTTCCGCTCATCATATTCTTATATATATATCCGCAGTCAACGACAGCAGAACATCCGCATCCACTTCCACCTGCATTAGTATTTTGATTTGTTCCAAATATCTCATCACCACAGTCAATATAAACTTTACTTATATCATATCCATATTCTTTGAGTAGCTTTAAAGTTATGTCCTTACCATATTTCCCCAGATCTCCTGTTGCAATTAAATCATAATCAGAAGCTCCTCTACCTGTATCTTCAAAATGTTGCTTGATTGTATCAATAGCTGCTGGAGCCATAGCAGCGCCCATGTTGTTTACATCGGTTATTTTATAATCTTTTACCTTTCCTGTAGTTATATAAGTTATACGTGGAAAATTTCCTGTATCTGAAAGGACCATAGCTCCTGAACCAGTAACTGTCCAATGTGCAGTAGGATGGCGCTGACTTCCATATTCAAGTGGAAATCTAAACTGTCTTTCAGCAGAAGAAAAATGTGATGAAGTGGCTGCAAGTACATACTTAGCAAATCCTCCTTCAATTAAGAGTGCTGCAATACTTAAAGACTCAGACATTGTTGAGCACGCCCCATATAGTCCAATAAAAGGTATGTCAAGATCCCTTGCTGCAAAATTTGATGAACTTATCTGATTTAGTAAGTCACCTGCAAGAAGATAATTTATATCCGTTTCTTTAAGCTGTGCCTTTTCCATGCTTTTTTTAATTGCAGTGTAAAGCATACTGCTTTCTGCTTTTTCATAAGTTTTTTGACCATTTAAATCATCCTTTAATATAGTATCAAAATAATCTCTTAGAGGTCCCTCTCCTTCCTTAGGACCAACTATAGAATATGTTGAAATTATCCTTGGCATTAAATCAAATTTTATAGACTGTTTTCCTATTCTCTTTCCCAAATCACATCACCAGCTTTAAAATAAAGTAGATTATTCCAATTATTATAGAAGACCCTATTCCATATACCAAGACCGGCCCTGCTATTGTAAACATTTTGGCACCGACTCCAAGTATATAACCTTCTTTTTTAAATTCTATAGCAGGTGAAACAATGGAATTTGCAAAACCTGTTATTGGAACTACAGTACCTGCTCCTCCATAACTCGCTATTTTATCATACACACCTATTCCAGTTAAAAGCGAACCTATAAATATCATGATTATTGTAACCCAATTTGATACATCATCTTTTCCCATTCCAAAGCTTGTTAAAAAATTGTTAAAGAATTGACCTACATCACATATAATGCCTCCTACAACAAACGCATAAATACAATTTTTCAAACTTTGAGTTTTAGGAGAACTCTTATCAGCTACATTATGAAATTTTTGTTTAATTTTATCCTCTTTTTTTGGCATATAAATTCTCCTCTCTTGTATTATTGAAATTATTATTTGCATTATACTGAATTTTAAACATAAAAATAAGGAATGACATTTAAGTTCGTCATTCCTCTAATTTACTTCTCATTACCTTTAGTACCTTTTTTTCGATTCTAGATACTTGAACCTGACTTATTCCAAGCATCTTTGCAACTTGTATTTGTGTTTTGTCCATGAAATATCTGAGCATAATAACCTGTCTTGATTTTCTATCTAGCTTTCTAAGTGCATCTTTTAAATCCATCTTATCTACTAAATCTGCGTCCCCTGTTTCCTTTTGGCTTATCTTATCTATTAATAGTACAGGTGAACCATCTTCTTGATGGATTACATCATACAAATACTGCATATTATTTGAAGATTCACTTGCAAATAATATTTCTTCTTCATCTATTCCCATATATTTTGATAGTTCCTCTATGGTTGGATTTCTATTTAACTTTTTACTTAATGTCTCTTTATCATAATGAACCTTTTTTGCAGTATTTTTTATACTTCTACTTACCTTTATTATTCCGTCATCTCTCAAAAATCTTTTTATCTCACCCATTATCATTGGAACAGCATAAGTTGAAAATTTAACCTTGTACTTTGTATCAAAATTTTTAACTGCTTTCACAAGTCCAAGACACCCAATTTGAAAAATATCATCATATTCGTAGCCTCTATTTAAAAATTTTTTACTTATTGCTGAAACAAGTGGCATATTATTTTCTATAAGTCTATTAAGTGCATCTTTGTCGCCTTCTTTTGAACGCAATATAAGATCCAAATTTTCATTATAATTGTAATTTTCACTTTTTATTGCTTCTTTCCCCATAGCTCACAAGTATAAACTCGTATTCACTTCCTTCCAATCAAAGCCAATTTCAATGTGTAAATTTTTTCATCATTAAGATCTTTGTCCCAATATCTTTTTCAGATTCAATTTTGACACTGTCCATAAATGTCTCCATTACAGTAAATCCCATTCCGGACCTCTCAAGATCAGGTCTTGAAGTATATAGTGGTTCCCTTGCTTTTTTTATATCTTGGATGCCACACCCATGATCTATAACCGTTATGTAGATTTCTCTATCTTTAAGTGTTGTTTCTATTTCAACAATTCCATCAGGTACTTCCCCATAGCCATGTATTATTGCATTTGTAACTGCTTCAGACACAGCTGTTTTTATATCTGATATTTCTTCTAACGTAGGATCAAGCTGTGATGCAAAAGAGGCAACAGCCACCCTTGCAAAGCTTTCATTTTCTGATCTGCTTAAAAACTCTACATGCATTTTATTGTCACTCATTGTTATCCCCCCAAAACACTCTTAAATTGTATTAATTGCTTCATCTACAGTTTTATATAATTTAATAATTTTAAATAGTCCAGAAAGTTCAAATATTCTTTTTACTGACTCTTTTGCATTAGTTATACAAAGTATACCATTTTTCATTGATAATTTTTTGTATCTTCCAATTACGACTCCAATACCTGAGCTGTCCATAAAATTTACATTCGAAAAATCAAGTATAACTTTGCATATTATACTTCCGTCTATTTTATCGTCTATTTTATTTCTTACCTCTTCAGCACTGTGGTGATCAAGCTCACCTGTAAGCTTTACAATAAGTACATTACCCATACTATTAAAATCTACATACAATTTAATCTCCCCCAAAAAATTATTCATATATGTATTTCTACATAGTTACTTAATTTCCTTTTTTTTCAATTAATTTATTTATACATTTTTATTTTTCCCATTTAATATAAATTTATACATTTATAAATCATATTGTCTTATATTTATAAAAAAAAGATGCTCAAACTTTTACTTTGAGACATCTTGTTCATTCTTTACACTTTCTTTTATTATTCTAATATCTTCTTCATCAAATTCAAACATATTGTATAAATAATTTTCATTAACATTTTCACTCATTATTGGAATACAGAGTTTCATTATGGTATTTGGATAATATTCATACATATTTTCTCCTAATTTTTTAGCAAAAGTTTTAAAATAGAACTCGTAAATATCGCTATTTAATATATAGAGAAGATATTCATACGTAAAAGGAACGTTATCCTTTAGAACAAGTGCATATATATCAGCACTAAAAAAGCTTCCAACATCTAATGCAAATCTATTACTTTCTGATTTATATGGAAAAACTATTTTCTTTCCTTCGAAAATTTCTTTTTTTCTGCCCCATTGAAGATTATACCATTTTCTTATTCCCTTTTGACACTCTCTTCTTTTTAAAAGTTTGTCCTTAAATTTTTCTATATGGTTTATAGCATTTGGAAATTCATTTTTATTGCTAATTATATCAGAATATATAATAAATTTATCAGAATTTTTTATACTTTTCTTTTTTATATAACTGCTTTTTATCCAGGTCTTTAAAAGATTTAATTCAATATTTTCGTCTTTCACTTCATCTTTAGAAATTATAAAAGCTTTATCGCATCCCGTTATTATACCTTGGTAGCTTGTGCATATGTTACTTAAATTTGTAAAACATTTTTTCTCTATTTTATTTATTATTTTTCTTTCCCTTTCATCCCTTAAAATCCATCCACCATCACTTAAAATATTTTTATCTATGCAAAAACTATTATATTCTTCACCTTCACCTAAAAATAGTGACTTATAAAAAAGTCCCTTTTTATCACCTGTAACATTTTTAGGTTTTATTACTTGAATTTTATTAGAATCCAAATTTTCATTTTTAATAAATATAATTACTGGATCTATTCCTGCATTTTTAAATGGCCTTATGCCATAAAAATCAATAATTTTGTCTATAGAATATATTCCTTTA
>JAQUXS010000117.1 GCA_028692255.1 Clostridium sp. | reverse complement strand
AACACGAGAGGACAATTTAGAGATTATTGTAAAGAATGAACTTTATAACAACGACGAGGGTTGCTCTATTGTACATATTGACAAAAAAGAATATAACAAGGAATTAAAAAGAGCAATTGAGCAATGTATAGAATACAACTTATGAATACGAGGGTAAAACTTATGAATTACTAGATAATATGGAATTAGGTATAATGAGTGAAGTGAGGGAGGAAAAATAAATGAAAAGAGAGCAAATTTTAGAGGGTATAAAAACTCTTGCAACTAGTCAAGGTTCTTATGGTAGAATGCTTAAAATATTACAACAACTAGAAAAAGAAGATAACGACAAGTACGAAGAAATTATGGAAACATTAGAAAAGCAAAATTTTAAAGATATAGTTGAATTTATACTATATATAGAATGTTAGAAAGAGGGAAAAGACAATGACATATATTATAACACGAGAGGACAATTTAGAGATTATTGTAAAGAATGAACTTTATAACAACGACGAGGGTTGCTCTATTGTACATATTGACAAAAAAGAATATAACAAGGAATTAAAAAGAGCAATTGAGCAATGTATAGAATACAACGAAGAATATAAACTTATGACTTTACAAGAATTTGAAGAATTACAAGAAAGAGGAGAGAGAAAATGACAATAGAAGAATTAAATAAAATAAATGAAAAATGTGGAAATGATTTTAAATTAGATTTACAATATTATATGTTTCATAAAGAAAAACAACTTGAAAAGTTGGTAAATATTAATGATAATCAATTTTTAGAATATACTTTATATTTTAGTGAAAATTATAGAAGTTATAACAAGGAAATTGTAATAAAATTAAGAATTAGTAAATACACTAAACAAGGTGATTATGCAACTAGTCAAGGACTAGGTCAAACATTTATAATTGAAGAGGGTTTAACAAGAAAAAACTTTAATAAGTTAGTTGAACTATCACATACACTAGATATAACACAATTTAATATTGATAACGAAAAATTAGAAAATCCATTTTTAATATAGTGGGTTTTCCCCTAAAAGGGGAATAGAGGGAGAAAATTTTATGTATAATTTGGCAAAAATTAAAGAATACGAAGAAAATAAAATGTATATTATAACAAATGAGAAAGATTTGCAATTTAAAATAAATTATAAAAATGGTCGTAGTAATGATTTACAATTTTCTAATAAAGAAGTATATCTTCAAAGTTTAAAAGACCATATTAAATATTTAAAAGAAAGTAAAGAAAATTTTGAGATTATGACAATAGAACAATATATTGATTTATTTATAAATATCTTAAATAATGATAAAAATATAGAAAGAAAAGAGGAAAAGAAATGGAAAATTTAAAATGGAGATTATATAATCCATATAATCTAAATAATAATTATATTATTACAATGTTAAAAAGTGGATTTTACTACGAACACACTAATAATAATAAAAATATTAAATGGCAATTAATGATATTAAGTGATAAAGATAATTTAAGTGAATATTATATTCATAGTAGTAAATTTAATAATATTATAGAAGATATAAAAAATAATATTTATGAAAATAATTTAAAAGAAAAAGATATTTTCTTATAAATTAAAAGAATATAGAAATGGACTACCTAAAAAATATCAAAAAATATTAGAAGAAAATTTATAAATTTATGTATCAAATTCGTGTTTAGGACATATAATATAGTATAATATAAGTGTAAAGTGAAAGGGAGATATATTTATATGGTAAAAGTTTATATTCAATACTATGAAAAAAATGAGAATGGACTACTTGAAGAAATAAAAAATTATTCAATAGAACATATTTGTAATTTAAATGATTTAGAATTCATACAAGAACTAGAAAACAATGACAATGTTTATTCTTATAATATATTAAAATAATATTTAGAAAAGAGGGTTATAAGTGGTAAATAGAGAAGATTTTAAAAGAATTCTAATAAATACTATCATGTATTTAGAATTAAAAGATTTAGGAATAATTTAGAGGGAAAGAGGAAAAGAAAATGGAAAAAAGTAAGGCAATTAAAATTAATGAAGAAGTTACAAGTATGTTAAAGACAATTGAAGAAAAGTATGGTGTATCACTAAAAACTAGTGGTAGAACATACGACAATGAAAGTGTAAACATGAAGATAACATTTGTAGAAACAAGTAATGGGGAAAGTGTCGAAGAAAAAGAATTCAATGAAAATTGTGAACTATTAGGTTTATCAAAAAGTGATTATAACAAGGTTGTCACTATATTTAATGGTAAATCATATAAAATTGTTGGTATTAAACCACGAGCAAAATATAATGTTATTTTAGAAGATATTATAACACACCAAAAAGTTTGTTACATAGCAAGTGCTTTAAAGAAATTTATGGAAGTATAACATGAATAAACAAAAATGTATTGAAGAAGTATATAAAATTAGATTTGAGGAGAAAAGGGATGGAAGATATGAATATAATTTTTGAAGATAACAAGGTTAAATATCATTTTGGGGTAGGAACATATTGTCAAGAAAAAGATACGAATTGTAGTTTTAATTTAGACAAAGATTTATATTTAGGAATTGGAGATACCTTTATATGGCAACCTAGGGAGCATTTTAAAGGAATTAAGTTTGAAGTTGTCGAAATTAGTAGTTTTATACTATTTGTTAAAGAGATAGGAGAGGTGTAAAATGCATGATTATGAAAGAATGAAAAACAATTTAAAAACATTAATAACAATGAGTGAGAAAATAAGTGATTTAAGTAAAGATTATGAAATTGATAAGTGTATAGAAGAGTTAAGAGATAAAATTAAAGACATTATATATAGTTTTATGGACACTATAAATTGTCCTAGCAATTGGAGAGATATTGGAGAAAAACTAGCACAAGATTTTAAAGATAAAAATTATATTATGGAAAATTATGAACTATGGAATTTTTATAACGAGGAGGAGGAATAGGAAATGAATAACAAAAAAATTAGTAAAGAACAACAAGATAAAATAAAAGCAAAAATTTTAGAAATAAATAATTATATAAAACAAAATGTAAAAATATTTGATACAATGAAATTTAATATAGACCCTTATTATCTTTCAAATTCAAAAGTAGAGTTATTAGTTTTTGAAAGTGGTAATTGTGTTGTTATGCTTGGAAAAGGTGATTATAATTTATTTGAAAATATTAAAAAAGGGTATTTTATAGATAGTAAATATCTTTTAAGTAGTGATAATCATTATAATATAGCATTAAATTTAATAATAGCATGGGAAGATATTAAAAAGCAATTAGATTTAGAGACAAAAAAAATAAATGAAATAAATAATATTTTAGGTTAAAAATTGTGTTTAGAGACATGTATATGTTATAATATTAATATAAATTAAGAGAGGAGATTATTTTATGAATTATAAAGGTTATGAATTCAAATGGGAATTATCTAATAATGAGAAGAAATTTATTGATTATCTTATTAAAAATAATTTTGAAATTATACAATATAAACAATACATGTCTAAAAACAAATTAGTTTTATTAAGAGATAATATTGAGTTTAAATATGAGTTGTATAATGGAAATTGGGATTTAAAGAGTGTTATTAGGATATTTGAAAGGTCATGGGAAACACATAAGGAATTTATGGAATTAGTTAAAAAGGAGGGCAAGTAGTATGACTATTAAAGATTTAATGGTAGAAGAACAAGAGTATATAGTAGAATATAGAATAAGTGAAAATTATTACTTATATATAGAGGGTTTAAATAATGGTTGTGTTATTAATGGTAAATTTAATGCAAATAATATTGAAAGTTTGCTTGTAGAAATTATAAGAGGTAGCAATGGGGAAAGTGAATTATTAACAAACATTGATTTAGATTTAGAAGATAAAATAGAAAATATAAAAGATTATGTTTTAGAGCAATTATTAGGAAGAATAATTGATATTAAGGAGATATTATAAATGGAAATAGAAGAAGAATTAATTGAAAAAATATGTTATTCTATAATTAATGTAATAGAAGAGAAAAGACAATTAAGTTTAATTTGTGAAAAACAACAAGAAGAAATTAATAAATATAAAGAACAACAAAATAAAGAACTAGAAGATAATAGGAAATTATTTGGTGGAATATTAACTAGTCTTGTAGAAAAACAATAAGGAGGGAAAAGAAAATGAATGTTAGAGAATTAAAAGAAGATTATACAAACAAGTATAACGAAGAATTAAGTAAATGTGGTGTATTCTTTGCTTTTAGTAATGAGCAATTTGACAAAAATAAA
>JAQUXS010000116.1 GCA_028692255.1 Clostridium sp. | reverse complement strand
ACCATTTTCACTCTTTCTTCTTCTGTATATTTTCTTATAAAATTCATAAAAAACCTCCTCTCAAAGCTATAAATTAATTCTAAATTAACTGAGTTAATTATTCCAGCTTTATGAGGGGGTCTATGAGTCATTATTTTTGAATTATTAACTCCAGCAATATAATAACCATCTTTGCTTAGCAAAAATGCTTTCCCAGAATCGCCTAGTTTTAAATTAGTAATAATAGATTGTAATTTAGATAAGTTCATATCTGCAGTAGTTTCACCTAAAAAATTATTACTGCTGTCATAAAATGGTACAGCAGTTGTTATCATTGTCGTTTTGCTTGAGTCATCATAATAAGGTGAAGTCCATGAAATTTTACCATTGGTATTTTTACTATCTTTATACCAATCTTGATTAGGATAATTATAAGCGTCAGTCATATATTCTTCTGTGTATGTAGTTTTACCGTTGCTTTTAGATACATACGGTCCAAAGTATTTTATGCCACTTTTATATTTGTTTGGTTCGTACCAAACACCTGTACCTAAAGTGTCGCTATTTATTAAGGCGTACTTTTGAAGCAAATTTTTATAATCGTCAGTTGACATAGTGTTTCCAGTTGCTTCAATTGTTCTAGCTAATGTTTCTGCTACTCTCGAGTGAGCTTGTAGTTTACCATCAATTAATGCTTTCAATTCATTAACGTTATTTTCAATTTTAGAGTCAATATCATTCTTTAAAATGTTTTTAGAAACATAGTAACTTGAAAATAACAAAATAATAAGTAATAATATTATAGCGGGTAACATCATTAATAGTGTTCTTGCTTTAATGCTTTTAATTTTAATCATATATTCACCTACCACACAAAGAATTAATCATAAATGATTAATTATAAGTATACAGAAAAATGCATATTTAAGCAATATTCTTTTAAATATATCTTATTTCTACAATTTATGACATAGGTAATATTTTGCTATTATTTTAATACCTCTAATATTTCAACTGTGTATTTTCCGCCTGGAGCATCAACTTCAACTGAATCCCCAGCTTTTTTTCCAGATAGGGCTTTACCTAAATCTGACTCAATGCTAATACACATATTTTCAGCATCTAAATCCATAGTTGTAACTAAAGTTACAATAGATTCCTCGTCATCCTCTATAAACTTAATTTTAGCTTTACTGTTAATGCCTAATACGGATTTATCAATTTTTGAATCATCTATAACAGTAGCTGTTGAAATCATAGTCATTAAATATTGAATTCTATTGTCGTTTTCTCTGTAGTTTGCGCAGGCTTCTTTATATTCTGCGTTTTCAGATCTATCTCCATGTGCAGCAGCAATCATTTTTTCTTTTGCTATTGCGGATCTTTTTGTTGTTAGCCTATAATTTAATTCTTCTTTTAATTTTTTCATGTTCTCTTCTGTAAGTTCATTATTCATAATAAAACAACTCCCTGAAATATAGTATATTATTATTATAATATATTTACAGAGAGTTGAAAAAAATTTTTTATATAAGTTTGTGTTATTTAAAAAAGTTAACTTTAATAGTTTGTTTGAATTTTCTTTCTTCTGTTACTGGTTCTGCTGGATGGCCTATTGCAATAGCAGAAACAGGAGCGAAACCTTCTGGTAGATTAAGTTGTTCTAATAATGAATTGTCAGAAGAGAATACATTTAAGAAGCCTAAAAGATAGACACTGCCTAAACCAAGATCTGTAGCAGCAAGGGACATATTTTCAATTATGCAAGCTGCATCAGCCAGTTCAATATGAGGAAATCTTTTGGTTGGTTTGCCAGAAACAATAATAACAGTAGGTGCATCGTAAAATGGTTTAACTTTAATATTGCCAAACGATTTTGTAGTGGCTTTTGTAATTTTATCTAGGAATGTAGTGTTTTGAATAACTGTTAGGTAAATTGAATTGTAATCACCAACTCCTACTGGTGCAGAATAAGCAGCAGTAAGTATTTGATTTAAAGAGTCATCACTGATTTGTTCAGGTTTATAGCTTCGAATTGATCTTCTCATTGCTATTGTTTTCATCGTTTCCATATAAAAATCTCCTTTTGGTAATCATTTCTTTAAGTTAAGTTAATAAACTATCTATACTAATTATAGTTCCTTATTTTTTAATAAACAAGTAACTATAAGTTAATGAGCATTTTAATTTAGAAATTCAATAGATTGAAACAACATTAACAAAGTGATATATTTAATTAAAAATGAGTAGGAGATAGGCGTGGATAATTTTAATGATTTATATATAGAAAAAAATTCCAAGCAGCTGATTACTGTAACTCCAGAGGCAAAGGACAGTTCTGATGCTAAAATAATTTGTTATGAAAGAAGAAATAACCAGTGGGTGGAAACATTTAATGTGATTGAAGGCAAAATTGGTAAAAATGGAGTGACGGAAAATAAAGCAGAAGGAGACACGAAAACACCAGTAGGTGTATATTCTTTTGGAATATTTTTTGGAAGTGAGAATAATATAGGATTTAAATTTCCATATAAAAAGGTAAGTGGCAATGAGTTTTGGGTAGATGATATAGAATCTAAATATTATAACACATGGCAGGAGGGGAGCAGTAATGGAAAATGGAATTCTGCTGAAAATCTACTGCACCCAGCTTATAAGTATGCAGCTGTTATAAATTATAATTCTAAGTGTATTAAAGGCAAGGGTAGTGCAATATTTTTACACAAAATTAACAAGGGAGCAACACAAGGATGTATCGCTATTAATGAAGAGGAACTTGTAAAAGTGTTAAAATGGCTTGATCCAGATAGAAATCCACTAATAGTTATAAATAAAAGTAGTAACTAGACATGTTATAAATGGCTGTCCTAAAATGATTGAAAAATCTATTTTGAGACAGTTATTTTTTTTTCAAATTTAAAGTAAAAATTCATGTAAAAACAGAAATTGTTATAAAAGTTTGCAATTATCAGAAAATAACCAGCTCCTAATATAGATTTAACAAAGTATAGTTATAATTAAGACACAGAAATGTTACTGCGATTTTACATAAGTATAACGTTGACAATGAGGAGTGGTAAATATGCTAAAATTATTTGAAAATTTGAAAGTAGGTAAAAAATTAATTACTTGTTTTAGTATGATAACTGTAGTTATTATCATATCTGGTATCATGAATTATTCTAAAATGAAAGAAATAGATGGCAATGTAAATACTATATATTCCAATAGTTTGACAAAATTATCTACTATAGAGCATATTCGTACGAATATGGCAGATTTAACTTCAGGAACTCTTATTCTAGTTAATCCTGATAGAAGTGGAAGTGTTGATGAAACAATTTCGGATATGAGTAAGTTAATAACGGAAGATAATGAACTTTCAAATAAATATGCTTCTCTAGTTAGTGATGGTGAGGACAAGCAGTTATTTAATGAATATATGTATAATTTAAATAATTTCAATAAAGAAAAAGATAAATTCTTTGCAATAGTTAAAGCAGGAAATTATGATGATATAAAAGGAGAGTTTGCTAATTTAGCTGAATTTAGAGATAAAATAAATAATATTCTTGATAAGGAAGCAGTGGTTAATGAAAATACAGCTAAAGTTAAGTACAATGACAGTGAAGCTCAGTATAAATACGCTGTAGAGGTTACAAGTGTATGGATAGCCATTTCTATATTATTAAGCATCATCTTCCAATACATATTAGCCCAAAATATTAAAAGTGCATTACTTAAAATTAAAAAATTTGCAGAAAGAATTTCAAAATTTGATTTTTCAACTTCTATAAATGTAGTAGGGAAAGATGAATTTGCAGAAACAGGAATCCTATTAAATGAAGCTCAAAATAATGTGGTTGAATTATTGAAAAGCATAGATGTAAGTTCTAAGAATATGAGTTCAGACAGCGAAGAATTGTCTGCAACTTCAGAGGAACTTATGTCGAAAATGGAACATATAAATACTTCTTATAAAAATATAGCAAAAGATGTGGAAGGAACTAGTGCTGCATCGGAGGAGATAACAGCTTCCATTGAAGAAATAACTTCTGAAGTAAATGAATTGTCTAAGAAGGCAGCAGATGCCAAAAATGTAGCAGGCAAAGCTAAACATAATGCTAAAAGCGTTCAAGAAAAAGGAAAACTTGCTGCAGTTACTGCTGGAAATTTGTATAATGAAAAAAGCCAAGCTATACTAAAAGCTATTGAAGATGGTAAAATAGTTGAAAATATAAAACACATGGCAGTATCCATTGAAGGTATAGCAGATCAAACAAATTTGCTTGCACTTAATGC
>JAQUXS010000115.1 GCA_028692255.1 Clostridium sp. | reverse complement strand
ATGAAATGATAGAAGAATTTCGTTGTAAAAGGAACCTTTAAAAATCCAAAGAACTTACTCAGTGAAAGAGTGTTAGTCGAGTTTCCTTTGAAATTAGTGTAGATAAAGAAGATGTAATACTTGCGGAGATGAGGAGAAAAGCAAGTATGGATGAAAAGAATAGGTTGAAAGGTACTAGGAAAGAAGGAATAAAAAAAGGAAAATTTTGGGTAGTAATGAAAGCTGTACAAATGGGTATGGATGTTGAAATAATAGGGAAACTTACTGAATTATCAGTTGGAAAAGTTAATGAAATACGAAAAAATATAAAGGGATAATAATTGTAATTAAAAAGGCATTGATCATTTTTTGAAAGGGTTAATGTCTTTTTGGATTGAAATTATGTAAATAAGAAAACATTAGAATTAATATAAATAAAGAAAAATAAATATCTTTGTAGAAATATATGGTATATAATGTATTTATATTTATATTTTGAAAGAAGATGATAATTTTTGAATTATGCACATATGGATGAAAATGGTAAATATCAAACAGTAAATGAGCACTTAGAAAATGTAGCTAAATTATCAAGTGAATTTGCAAAAGATTTTGGTGCAGAAAAAACTGCATATGTATGTGGAATGTTACATGATGTTGGTAAATGTAGTAGAGAGTTTCAAGATAGGCTATTAAATAATGGACCTAAAGTTGACCACTCTACAGCAGGAGCTATAGAAGCAGGGAAATTATATGGAGAATCATTTAAAAGATTATTAGGCTATATAATTTGCGGGCATCATTCAGGATTAATGAATTATGGTTCAGAAGAAAGTGGACTAAAATTACGTTTCAATAAGGAAATTCCAAAGTATGAATTTGAAGTGAAGAATATAAACATTGATGTTAAGCAATTTGGTATCGAATTACCTAAAAAAATAACAGAACATAAGGGTTTTAGCATAGGATTTTACATAAGAATGTTGTATTCATGTTTAGTAGATGCTGATTTTTTAGATACTGAAGAATTTATGAATATATCAGCCAGTGAAAAACGAAAAGGTAGTGAAGAATTTTCTGCGTTAAATGAATTATTTAAATCATACATGGAAGGAAAAAATAAGAATTCTAAGATGAGTAAAATAAATTCATATAGGCAGGAAATATATAAGGATTGTATAAATGCAGCAAGTCAAGGGGTTAATTTATTTTCTTTAACAGTTCCAACTGGTGGAGGAAAAACTTTATCTTCAATGGCATTTGCACTAAAGCATCTAAAGCATAATAATCTTAAAAAGATAATATGTGTAATTCCTTATACTAGTATCATTGAACAAAATGCTAAACAATACAAAGATATATTTGGAGAAAAAAATATACTAGAGCATCATAGTAATTTTGATTTTACTGAAGTAAAAAGCGACACTGATTCCAATTGGGGTAGTAGCTCTAAAGAGTTAAAATATACCTTAGAAAAATTGAAATATGCTTCGGAAAATTGGGATATTCCTATAATAGTAACTACTAATGTTCAATTTTTTGAATCGTTATTTGCAAATAAAAGCTCACGATGTAGGAAAATTCATAACATATCCAATAGTATTGTAATAATAGACGAGGCTCAGATGATGCCTACTAAGTTTCTAAAACCAACTCTTAATGCATTAACTGAACTAGTTAATAATTACAATACAAGTGTAGTATTAACAACTGCTACTAAGCCAGAATTTCCAGATGATGTATTAAAAGAAAAACCAAAGGAAATAATAGCTGAGCCTGAAAAGTTATATGATGCACTTAAAAGAGTAAAAGTTAATTATTTAGGTAAGATAAGCGATGAGAACTTAGTAGAAAAGATTGATAATTTAGAAAGGGTTTTGGTTGTAGTTAATACTAGAAAACATGCTCAAAAGTTATATGAAAAAGTAGATAAAAAAGCAGATGAAAATAATCTATTTAATTTAAGTGCCAATATGTGTCCAGCACATAGAAGTGAATTATTAAAGAAAATAAAAGAAAAATTAAAGAATGGTGAACCTTGCAAAATAATATCAACACAATTAATTGAATGTGGAGTTGATATAAGTTTACCAGTAGTATATAGAGCACTTTCAGGGATAGATTCTATTGCTCAAGCAGCTGGGAGATGTAATAGAGAAGGGGAAGTAGATTTAGGGCAAGTTTATGTTTTTGAGTCTACAGAAGACTATGGAAAAGCAATTATGTATCAAAGTAGAACTGCTGAGTGTGGAAGACAGATATTAGAAAAATTTGAAGATCCATTATCACTACAAGCTATTTCAAGGTATTTTGAGTTATTATATGATACTGAAAAAGATAGATTAGATACTAAAAATATCATGGATAATTTTGAAGAAAGAGCTAATGAATTAGCATTTTCTTTTGAAAAAACAGCTAAGGATTATAAACTCATAGATGAAACAGAGAGTCTCATAATTCCTTATAATGATGATGCAGGCAAATTAATTGAAAGTTTAAAATACTCAGAGCACCCAAATACAATTGCGCGTAAACTGCAAAAATATACAATTAGTATCCATAAAAATAAATTAGATGAATTAACTGCTGAAGGTGCAATTATAAATATTAATGATCAATATATGTTTTTGGCTTGCAGAGATGGATTTTATGATGAAAACCTAGGATTATGTTCAAAAAATCAGGAAATGTTAATAGTTTAGGTATATGAAATTATAGAATTATTTTAAAGTAAAAGGTTGATTCAATATTCAATGGACAAACGATGATTGTTAATTGAAATGTTACGTAGCTACTTTTTGGTCATATACCTTAACATAATAGTTTTAAAGGAGGATTGGCATGGGATACGGGATTAAATTAAAAGTATGGGGTGAGTATGCTTGCTTTAGTAGACCTGAGATGAAGGTTGAAAGAGTTAGCTATGATGTTATTACTCCATCAGCAGCTAGGGGAATATTTGAAGCTATATATTGGAAGCCTGCTATAAGATGGGTGATTGATGAAATTAAAGTGATTAAACCTATAAAATTTGAGAATATAAAAAGAAATGAATTATCAGGAGTAATATCATCGAATATGGTAAAAAGAGCATATTTAGGAAGCAAAGATGTTAATCTTTATCAAAGTACAAAAGACATAGTACAAAGAGGATCTATGGTATTAAAAGATGTTTGCTATTATATCACTGCTCACTTTGAATTAACAAATGAAGTTGGAGAATCAGATACAGTTGAAAAACATTATAACATAGCTTTAAGAAGAGCTAAAAAAGGTCAATGTTTTCATAGGCCATACTTAGGATGTAGAGAGTTTTCAGCACAATTTGAACTAGCAGATGAAGATTATGTTGAAAGTTTTTATGAAAATTCAGAAAAAGATTTAGGCTATATGTTATGGGATATAGATTTTAAAAATGAATCTCTTCCAATGTTTTTTAGACCTATCATGAAAGATGGAATTATTAGCATTCCTGATTTGCAAAGAGGTGATATATAGTGATTTTACAAGCTTTATATAAATACTATAATACCTTGCAAGATGAGGGAACTGATGATCTACCAAAAGAAGGTTTCTCTGTGCAGAAAGTATCTTTTACACTTATTATATCCTCAAATGGAGAACTAAAAGGAATTATGGATTTAAGAGATTCTAATGGTAAAAGGATAGTGCCACATGAAATGTTAGTACCAGAGCAAAAAGGACGTAGTGGAAAAAATGCACCTGCTTACTTTTTATGTGACAATGCAAAATATGTCTTAGGTATAGGTGATAGTGATAACTCACCATCATTTAATAGTTTTAAAGAATTACACAATAAATATTTAGAAGAAAGTAATCCACTATTAAAGTTTATTAATAGCTTTGAGTCTTCTAAAGCTTTGGAAAATGAAGTTATTTTAAAATATAAAGACGAACTTGAAAAGAATCCTAACATTGTATTTAAAATTGAAGGGGAAAATGGATATCTGCATGAAAAAGAAGAATTACTAAAAGCTTGGAAAGAAGATAATTCTAAAGAAAATAATGAAATTACTATGCAATGTCTTATTACTGGAAAAATTGAACCAATCGCAAGAATTCACACACCGATTAAAGGAATTAGAAATGCCCAAGCAGCAGGTGCTAGCATTGTATCTTTTAATGATGATAGTTTTTGCTCGTATGGAAAAGATTCAAGTTATAATGCACCAATAAGCAAAAGTGCAATGTTTAAGTACACTACAGTCAGGACAAACGCATGAAAATTTGTAACTATATAAGTAAAATTACGTTTGTTATATTTCCATAATTTTACTTATATATTTATCAGGTTTGCAATTTATCGAAAATCTCTTTAACTTCAAACTCATT
>JAQUXS010000054.1 GCA_028692255.1 Clostridium sp. | reverse complement strand
TTCTTTATAAGAAAACTTATGTTTAAATGACATAGAAAATGCCCCCTCCTAAATAAACAAGTTTTATTATTTCACTTGTCTACCTAGAAGGGAGCATATCATTTTTAGTGCCACAGCCCATTTAAGTGATTTATGAACAATTATTTTACCCTTTTATATATTGTCTCTTCATGATTTGAAACTTTATCTTCAATTCTAGTTAACCTTTCACTGTTCTCTTTATATCCGTCAAACAGCGCATCAAGCTTTTGTTATAAGTTCAAACGTTTCATCTTTTTCCATATAAAAACCTCCGAGACTATCCTATAACTTTAGAATATCAGAGAACAAAATCATCGTCAACATGATAAATATTCCATAAACTATAATAGCTAATTATTTGCAATTTATTCTTTTACATAAGGAATAAACATGCTCATTTTATTAAAGTGGTTTTATAAATAATTGTGTCCAGTAGCACACCCCACTGCTATTTTTTGCAAGTCCAACACCTATTTGCGTGTAAGATGGACTCAATATATTGGCTCTATGTCCTGGAGAATTCATCCATGAATTTACAACTTCTGCAGCACTTTTTTGACCCATAGCTATATTTTCACCTGCGGAAGAAAAAGTAACGCCGAAATTCTCCATCATATTAAAAGGCGTACCATAAGTTGGAGATATGTGAGAAAAATAATTTTTGTTAATCATATCTGTAGATTTATATCTAGCTATTCTTGAAAGTTCCCAGTTTGTCGAAAGTGCTGGAAGTCCTGCATTTGCTCTTTGCACATTTACAAGCCTAATGACTTCTGTCTCCTGTGCTTTAATGTCTGCTATATTAGGTATGTATACTTTATTTCCCGGGTAAATTAGACTTGGATTTTTAAATTGTGGATTTTTAGCTATAAGTTCACTTATACCTGTTTCATTTTTAACTGCAATTTTCCATAATGTATCTCCTGGCTTAACCACATAAACCAGATCACTGGCAAAAACCGTTTGAAACAAAAATAGACATAAAAATAGTGTTAAACAGAATATTTTCTTTTTCATATAAAATTCACCTCAGTACTTAGTGTGAATTTATTTTCAAAAAATTATTACAATAATTAATTGGTAGGTTTGTAAATATATAAAAAAAGAGGGTAATTATTTCACCCTTTTGTAGATTATTTCTTCATGATTTGAAACCTTATCTTCAATTCTAGTTAATCTTTCACTGTTCTGTTTATATCCGTCAAACAGCGTCTCAAGTTTTGGCATGATTTCACCATCTATTTTAACTTCAATTCTCCCAATTCTTTTATCCATTCCATCTAGTCTTTTATCTATTCCATCAAATCTTTTGTCTACTGCATCAAACTTTTTATTTACTTCCTTAAAACCATTTTGCATTTCTCCATACATCTTTGTCATTAATTCAAACGTCTTATCATCTTCCATATGAAAACCTCCGCACAATTATTACTTATCTTAGAATATCAGAGAAAATTTCAAGCGTCAACGTGAAAAAATTTCCACCATACTGCGTGCTGAATTACGCTATCATTAAGTAGTTTATCCAATATAAAGATAATTAATCCTCCATGAATTTCTTAATACTGTAAGGGAGCTTACTTAATAAATCCCCTGCACTAACACAATATGCTGACTTTGAAAGTAAATCACCTGTATAGCCATGAATATACGCCCCAACTGCCGCTGCCATTAGTGGAGATAGTCCCTGTGAAACAAGAGATGCAATGATTCCAGTTAAGCAGTCTCCCATACCCCCTGAGGCCATGGCACTATTTCCTGTTGGGTTGATGTATGTAGTTTTGCCATCTGTTATAACTGTATTGTGGCCCTTTAATAGTAAAATGACACCATAATCCTTTGCAAATTTCTCTGCCACATCAATTCTGTTGTGCTTAATATAATCAATATCAAAGCCTGTAAGCCTAGACATTTCACCTAAATGAGGGGTTAATATAGCCTTGATTTTAATGCTTTTAAGTAAACCTAAATTACATGAAAGTGCGTTAAGTCCATCTGCATCAATAACAATAGGACACTTAGCTGAATTTATAACTCTTTTTAACATATTAAAAGTGATTTCAGTATTTCCCATGCCAGGACCAAAAGCAAGTGCATCAGCTTTTAACATAAGTTTTTGGCATCGCTCTTCTTCATCAAAAGATGCAATCATAGCTTCAGTTAATTTAATCCTTAAAGCTGGCACGATATCCTGTGGGCAGCACAAAGTTACAAGTCCTGAGCCAGTTTTAACTGAAGCTTCAGTGGATATATAAGATGCTCCTGTATACTCACTAGAACCTGCAAATAAAACCACTCTTCCAAAATCACCTTTATGAGCATACTTGTCCCTTGGCTTTATATATTTTTTAATATCATGAGAAGAGAGAACAGTTTCGCCTGTTTTAAATTTGTCTAGAACAAAATCAGGCACGCCGATATTTTCAGTAAAAACTTTTCCTGTGAAATCACTGGCACCATCCCCTAAGAATCCTCTTTTTAAGAGTTCAAAGGTTACAGTGGAATCTGCCCTCACTGCTGATCCCATTACAATGCCTGTGTCACTGTGAAGTCCTGATGGCACATCTATTGAAACTACATATTTTGAATTATCATTAATTGCATCAACAACTTTTTTAAATGTACCGCATATATCCCTTTTTAAACCTGTTCCAAATAATGCATCTATAGTTACATCAGAGCTCTTTAAGCAGTCTAAAAAATAGTCAAATTTGCTGATTTCATTTATAGCTACTCCCATATTTCTTAGAATATCATAATTAACTCTGCAGCTGCTGCTTAATTTATCGCAGCTTCCTATAAGAAAAATATCCACCTTTTTATTGATGGCAATAAGCTGGCGACTAAGCGCAAAACCATCGCCTCCATTGTTTCCAAATCCGCATACAATAACAAAAGATTCATTGTTATATGTGTCAATATTTTTAAGAACCTTTAGAGCAGCATTTTCCATAAGGACTATTTCAGGGATTTTAAGCTCATTAATGCAGTAATCATCTATGCTCCTCATAGTATCCGCCCTAGCAACATTCATTAAATTACCTCTAAAATGGCATAAGCTACAGCACTTTCTCTGCTGTGAGATATACTCACATGAACTTTATAGTTACCATTCTTTTGTGCAATCTGCTTTGCCTTCCCCCTTAACACAATAAGTGGCTTACCATTAGCATTTCTGTCAACTTCAATGTCCCTTATACTAATTCCAAATATCCCTGTTCCCAGTGCCTTTGATACAGCTTCCTTTGCAGCAAACCTTCCAGCTGCATATTCCGGTCTGTAATTCCTGCTTTTAATATAGTCAATTTCATTTTTCGTATAAACTTTTTCAAGAAACATCGGATTTTTCTCCATAGCGTCTTTAATTCTACTTATTTCAATAATATCTATGCCAACTCCTATAATCATATATGTTTCCTCCAATTAAATATATTAATAACGTTATGTATACATTATACACTCTTAGAGTTGTAAACTTAAGAATTGATTTAAAAGAATTTTAGATAAAAAAATATAAGGGATAGTACCCTTATATTGCTGATATATTATGCTTAACGCTATCAAAATCATTTATGCAATCGTCTATATAATCTCCTGCAATTTCAATAAAATTAACTGGTGAAACTAAATTGTCACACATACGTTTTGATAAGGCTTGTACTTTGTGCCTATAAGTACTTATATTCTTTACGACTTCTCTTTCTATGTTTACCACTTTACCAGAAACTAGGTCTTTTCTTTCTATCTCCATACCGTAGCATTGAACCTCTCCTATTTTTAAATCCTCTGGTATAAAGCTAGATTTTGTCACCCTGTATTCATATCTACGTTCAACACCGTTGTCATCTGTTGAATTACTAAGCGTATCAACTATATACATTAAAATCCCCCCAATAACTTTATAATAAAATAATATCATTATGCAATTAAAAAAGCTGTCGTTTTGTGCTTTGACAGAAAATTTTTTATCTTCTTAAAACAATATAAAATATTATATAGTTTATATTGTTTATAAATATCAACATATTTATACAATTATTTATCCTTAAATTGTATATTATGTGTCCAATGAAATCGTTTTTTGTTGGAAAGTTTTTTTAACTTTTTTTATATTTATTTGTATCTTTCCCGCTTCTCAATTAAAAAAAGACATTTCATTTTCATAATAAGATATTATTGGTATAATTTAAGTTGTAAATATACTTTTGGAGGGATAATTATGGAAAATAGAATTGCTGTAATTGGAATAATTGTTGAAGACACTGAAAATGCTAAAGATGTAAACAGTATCCTTCACAACTTCGGTCATGTAATAGTAGGTAGAATGGGAATACCTTATAGAGAAAGAGGTTTATCCATTATGTCAGTAATTGTGGATGGATCAATGGATGATATAAATTCAATGACTGGTAAACTTGGAAATGTGAAAAGTGTAAGTGTGAAAGCTGCAATATCAAAAAAATAATACATTTAATAAAAAGATTTTTAACGCTCTTAATAGGACTACAAAATTACATTTAAATTTTTTGCAATCCTATTTTATATAAGTTTTTTGTAAACGTTATCTATTAGTTTATTATTTATTAAGTGTATATTTAAATTTTTTATCCATGTAAATTCTCATTTTTTTAAGTGCACGTTCTTTCCTCTTTGCACATAAATTATAATTTATATTTTTACGGTCACAGTAATCTTTGAGTTTTCCTTCTCTGAAAAATAAGAATTCTATAAGGTCTCTTTCCTCTGAGTCCAGTGAATCTCTAAGGGCCTTATTAACCTCATATGAAATTTCTCTTTGCAGACAATGGGCTTCAACATCTTCTTTTCCTTGAAGTGTATCCATAACTTCTAAGTTGTCCTCTATAGGTGCATTAAGACTTAATTCACTGTTGTTTCTGCACTTTTGCCTTATTAAATAATTGTAATTAAACCTTATAGAGTTACAAATATAAGTTACAATGCTACCTGGCTTGTCCAAATCTACCATTTTTAAAGACTTCATTATACTTAAAAAACCTTCTTGCAGCAAATCTTCCCTGTCATAATCAGTAAGATTAATCAATTTAGAATTCTTGTAAATAAATCCTTTAAACGCCATTAAAAGTTCCTCCTTAGCACTTTCATCATTTTTTTTGCATCTTTGAACAATTTCCTTTATGTCCACTACTTTTTTTCATCTCCTTAAATTACCTTTTTTTAATATTATTTACAATTATTATTATACATGAACTTAGGTTCAATGTAAATAATAATTGCCTACATTTTTTAAATATTCAATAACTTTTTTATTTGACATGATAATTGAAAATATTTCCAGTAATTATCAAAAAATAAAAAAAGGAAAGCTCAAATTGAACTTTCCCAAATTACATTAACTAATCATTTGAATTACTATTCACAGGAACACTCTCCATTGCATTGTTCATAAAGGCACTATTTGCATTGTCAAAAGCTGTAGTTTCCTTAATTAATGACTGAATGCTGGCATTTCTGGATATTTCATCCTTGAAACTTGCAGTTGATGAATTTATCCATTTGGCATCACTACTGGACACACCACTGTAATCATTTAGAAAATACCATTTGTTTCCCTTATTTACAAGTGTCACAATTTCAATATCTGGTCTTTTAGTTTTAATACCCTTAAAATAAGTATTATAGGCACAAATCATAGATACATATTTACCATGCTTTTTCTCATCAAATATTTTTACAAATTCAATTTTATTCACATTAAAAGAAGATAGCTGTCTTTTAACGGCGGCTGATTGAGACTTGCTTGGATCAAGGAAAAAACTGCTTAAATACTCTGCACTCTTAGCAGCCTCGCTGCTATAATAACTTTTAACTGTCTCAACTGGGGCAGGACTTTCAGACAAGACACTGCTGCTACTTGTCGCGGCCGCATTATTTTTATCCTTCTGAATACTACAAGCTGTAAACATAAATACCATGGATGCTGCAATTGCAATTGTTTTTAATACCGCCATTTTCACCGTTAACTACCTTCTTATCTCTTCTTGTTAATATTCTATCAAGAGAATAATACAACAAATGACAGACAATGTAAATATAAAAATGTAGGGATTTATAAGAAAACTAAAATTGAGTATAATAGATATTAAACTATTTTTCAATTCCCAATTTATTATTTTATTTGAGGTTTTATATATTCAACTAATTCTTCAACCAAATCCTGAACTTTTGTACAAGGATCCATTTTAGTTGGAGAGAAAATTTTACTTTTTTCATATTCATCACAACTAATGCTTTACTTCTTTTTATAGCTAAATCTACAAAAGGGTAAGTAATATCAAAAATTTCTTTTATGTTTTTATCATACTCTCCATTATTAATGTTTTTACTTTTGAAATAATTACTTAACTTTAAAGAATAATCAGATCTATCAATAGCTGCACTTAAGTTTTGAAAATGTAATAGCAACCATAATTCAAAACATGCATTTGACCATGCTACATTAAGTCCTTTACTTTTAGCAAATGATATTGCTTTATCAAAATCTTTATTCTCATCTTTATCAAAAACTACCCATACTTGGCTATATGAACTTAAACTACGCATTTTCAAAGCTTCATTTACAAGTACCATGGTAGACCTGCCTTTTCCTTTAAATTGTAAAGATACTTTATCAACTATAATTTCATTTCTAAATAGGCCTTCTATAATTTCTTTTATCCTTTTAAAATAGTTAACTTCAGTTTCAGTTCCTTCAGTTACAATTAAATAATTTCCAGGACTAACTGTTTTAGTATTTTCTTTTCTTGGATATTTACGTCCAGCCCTATTTAACTTTGGCATATTCTTTCCTCCACATATCATAACCTCTAAGTATCGGAACACCGCCATATTTGCCTAAAAGATAATCTTTGTTGTAACTAGCATCTTTTCTAATCTTTTTATAATCTTCTGATTTGTATTCAGCTAATGAATATAAATTAGAAACTGCATTAATTTTTTCTACAAACCATATTTGATCTCTTCTAAATATATCCTTGGTTAAAGTATAGTTATCGTGAGTAGTGTATATAAGCTGAGCACCTAATCTGTTTGTATTTTCATCATGAAATAAAGTTATAATATATCTTAAAAGCAAAGGATGTAACTTTGAATCAAGTTCATCGATAAATATTGGTGATCCTAACTTAAGTGCAGCCTGTAAAAAGTAAAAAAGAGAAAAAACTTTTTGAGTACCACTTGATTCTTCGGAAAGAGGTAATTTATAATAATTCTTATTATCTTCCATTAAGTGTTTTGTGTATATTTTATATTTTGTATTATCATCATTTTTATCTTTTTCTACAATTATTCCTGCTATATCAATATCTATAGCATTTAAAAATGATGTTAAATCTTCTTGATAACCATCTTCCTCAATATAAGAATATGGTAATTTTGATAGGGTATTTTCAAATTCTATATCACCGTAATCTATAACTCCAGCAACACTAAACCATTTAACAACATTTATAGCATAATTAATTTTTGCATTTGCTATTATTGAAAGGAATAAAGTCTTATCTGCAACCATTGGGATAAAATTTTTCGCGCCTTTGAGAAGTTTAGAATTACACTCAATATCCTCACCAGATCGTTCAAATAGAGAAATAAATTTACCCTTTTGATTTTTTATATATAGCCATTCTTCGTTTATTTTTTTATTATCAAGGGAGAAACCATATTGATATTCCTCTTTATTAAATTCAAAAAAGACTTCGAATTCAGAAGGTTCATTCTTACTTTTAGTATCAAATGCAAATCTTTTAAGAGGAATATTTCCTTTATCAGATGCATTTTTAAAAGAGTCTCTTACCCATTTTCTCATAAATTTATAAGCTTCAATTACGGAACTTTTACCACTAGCATTTGCACCATAAATAGCTGCAGATTTTAGGTACTTTTCACCATTAGTGGAGTTTATAAGATTGTACGGGTGCTCCGTAATAGAAGTTGCTGTCATGTCTAAAGTGGTTTCATTTTTGAAACTTTTAAAGTTTTTAAAATTAAATTGCCTAAGCATTTTTCTCACATCCTCGTTATTATAATACTACATCTATTCATAAAAGTGAACTTTTATGAGATTATTTCTCATAAATTATTTTGGACATATTTATTTTTTTATTCAATATAAAAATAAAAACCATTGACAACCTTCTTATTAAAGTTCATAATGTCTACTTGTAAGTGAATAACTGAGGTAGAGGTGCAGTACTTAAGAGTATATTTGCAGATCAAAGCAGAATGAAACAAATAGAAAGGAAATGCTGCCGAAGTGTATAGTAAAAGCTTTAATACTATATTACTGGTTTTATATAGAATATGTATAAAACTGTCACAACTATTTTGTGGAGAGCTATCATTGAAAATGAATTTTTAATAATCATTTGATATCTTTGCCTTGAGTTTAATTGCTCAAGGTTTTTTTATGCTCATCTTGGTAAATTCGCTTATCGGAAAATTAACCGATAAGGGGGAAACAACAATGGAAGCAAACTCACATTTAAAAAAAGATTTAGGACTTGTTATTTCAACAGCCCTAGTTACTGGTAACATAATGGGTTCAGGAATATTCATACTACCTGCAACTCTTGCAAAGACTTCAGGGCCAGGGGCAACAATACTGGCATGGCTGTTAACCGCTGTAGGCTCAGTATTCTTAGCACTGTCCTTTGCAAGCTTAGGATCAAAGATTCCAAAAACAGGAGGTCCTTATGAATATTCCAAAAGTGCTTTTGGTGATTTCATGGGATTTTTAAGTGCCTGGCTTTACTGGAATGGTTCTTGGATTGGAAATGCAGCTGTTGTTATAGCAATAACAAGTTATGCAGGAAATATATTCCCTGTACTATCCACTAACCACATTGCTGGTTTTATATTTACAAGTGCAATACTGTGGATTTTTACAATAGTAAATATTATTGGTGTTAGACTTGCAGGTAAAATGCACACTGCAATAACTATATTTGAATTGTTATTATTTATATTTTTTATCATTGCAGCTGGAATTCATTTTAACATCAAAAATATAACTCCAATATTTCCTACTGGAAAAGGACTTAACACAATGCCAATTGCTGCTACTTCAACTCTATGGGCTTTTATAGGACTTGAAACTGCTTCTATAACAGCAGGTGAAATTAAAAATGCTGAAAAAATAGTTAAGCAAAGTACTATACTTGGAATATTAATTGCTGCTGTACTGTATATTGCTATAAATGTAGCTGCTATAGGAGCTATGCCAAATGGTGAACTTGCTAAAAGCAGTGCCCCAATTTCAGATATACTTTCAAAATACTTTGGAAGCAGAATTTCAACTCTCGTAAGCTTTGGAGCTGTAATAAGTATAATTGGTACAACATTAGGATGGCTTTTATCCACAGCAAGAGTTGCATATGCAGCTGGAAAGGATAGAATATTCCCTGAAATTTTTGCAAAAATACATCCTAAATATAAGACTCCAGCAGCATCACTTGTTATAGGATCTGTACTTGTTAATATACTTTTATTTATGAATTACAATAAAAGCTTCACATCAGCATTTTCATTTATAGCTCTACTAGCTACACTGTCATTCTTACCTATTTATGCAATGACATCAGCTGCTGATATTATGCTGCTTTCAAAAATAGAAAAGAATTTTAACTTTTTTGCCTTTGTAAAGCACTCAATTGTACCTCTAGTAGGCTTTATATATGCACTTTGGGCAATATACGGTTCCGGGGCTGAAACTGTTATGTATGGTTTCCTACTAATAATGTTTGGAGTTCCATTTTACATTTATAATTGTCTAAAGAATAAAGATAAAATAACTAAAATAAGAAACATTGAAAATAACTAATATTAAAAAATACGCTGAGTATGAAATTCATATTTAGCGTATTTTTAATTGTTTTTCATTATAACAGAGTTAATTTCCCCACCTAGAATCAACATAAATGACGTTACCAAAAGCCACAGCATTAAAACTATTACAGCTCCAATGCTTCCATATAAAACTGCATAATTTGAAAAATTGTTTATGTAAAATGAAAATAAGAATGAAGATATTAGCCATGCTGCTGAGGATATAAGTGCACCTGGAAGAACTTTAATAAAGGGTTTCCTTTTAGATGGAGCATATATATACAACACCCCAAACACAAAAGTCATAAAAATTATTATAAAAATGTATTTTAAAACATTCCAAATGAAATAAAAATGTATTCTAATTCCAAGATAATCTGCTAAAATATAAACTGCACTTTGCCCTATAAGCATTGAAAATACAAAAAACATTATTACAAAGGCAAAAACAGCAGTGAAAACTACACATACCGCCTGAACATATATATAACTTCTATTTTCATCTTCATCATAAGCCTTGTTAAGTCCTTTTATTACAGCATTAAAACCTGAAGCTGCCGACCAAACTGAAAGAATAAAACTAAAAGATAATAGTCCACTATTTCTTTTATGCACAACCTGCATAACAATTTTATAAACAAGTGAATAAACATCACGGGGTGCAACAATTCTTATATCTAAAAGTATATCATTTACTTTTATGTTACTATAACTTATAAGGGTTATTAAAAATATAAGAAAAGGAAAAAATGAAAGAAGAAGACTGTAAGAAAGTTGTGAAGACAAGGCAAATATATCGTCTTCTACAGACTTTTTTATTAAAATTTTAAAATTACGTTTTAATTTATCATACATTAACATAAAACTTCCTTTGGGTAAAATAAAATAGATATTTTTATTCTATCCAAAGGAAGTAACATAAATACAATTAAAATATTGTATTATTATTTTTCTTATTAAAGAATTTATAATATATTAAATAATATGCACCCATGCCTATGAGAGCCCCTGCAAAATCAATTAAAACATCCCTTACACTGGAAGTTCTACCTGGTACATATATTTGATGGAATTCATCAAGAACAGCGTAGAAAAGGCATATAAACATAATATAGATAATTGCACCTTTTCCCTTTAACTTAAACTGAAAAAGTATAGCTGAAACTACAATAGCTAGTACACAATATTCAAAAGCATGAGCATTTTTTCTTATGATTAAATTTAACTTTTCTTCTCTTGCATTTTGTGGCAGAGCCTTATATTGCTGCTTTTCTGAACCATCGAGCTTTCTATATTCTGTTCTTATTTTATTTAATATGCTATAACTCTTTGCATTTGATACGTCTCCTGGCTTTGTAGAATTATAAAATATAAATCCAAACCATAAAACAGCTGCTAATAAAATTATAAGTTTCTTCATAAAAAACCTCCTCTAATATTCCTCTTGCACATTATAACAAAAGTGAGACATAACGTCTCACCTCTACCTTTTAAAGAAAGAAAATATGCTCTTTTTAGGTTTTATAATTTTCATATTAGCATTTATATCTTCATCATTTAAAACCGCATTGGCATTTTTCTGAACCATTGAATAAATATTACTGTAATCTTCTTTAATCTCGTCCATACCTACAGAAAGGTTTGGACACCTTCTATCAGTAGTATGTGCATCTGATGCTATAAAGTTACACAAGCCATGTTCCATAAGTTCAAAAGCTGTTTCCTTTACGTGCTTACCCATAAGTCCCAATATACTTGAAGTGTTCAGCTGAAAAAGGCATCCTTCTTTAACAAACTGATTTATATTGGTTAAATCTTTCCAAATATAAATATATCTTTCTGGATGAGCTATAATAGGCTTTACACCTAAAAGCTTAAGCTCATAAATTATATCCATAACATTATGGGGAAATTCTTCCATGGAAAACTCTATTAAAAGATATTTTGAATCATTTAACCCATGAATAACCCCAGATTTATAACATTCAAGAGTATGATTATCAACAAAAACTTCCTGTCCTGGATAAACTTTAATATTAATATTGTTAGATTTTATGTCATCATTTAACTTTGATACATACTTTACAACATCGTTGTATTCATTTTCAAAATAACCTCTATAGTAGTGAGGTGTAGCTATAATTTTATCCTCACTGTTATTCTCTGCAATTCCAAGCATTTCAAGGCTCATATCATTATCTTTTGAACCATCATCAATACCTGGAAGTATGTGACAATGGATATCTATCATTATTTTTCCTTCTTTCCATCGTGCTTATGACCTTTACCTTCTCCATAATAATAATGATAATAGCCATAATTCTTACCTGAATGTACTTCTGCTTTGTTCACAACAACACCAATTATGTTAGCTTTAACCTGCTCTAAAAGTTCCTTTGCTCTTTGAGTTGCTGATATTTCTGCCTGCCCTGATGCCACTACAAGAAGAACTCCACCAACCATAGTTGACAAAAGCTGTGCATCTGTAACAGCTATTACAGGAGGGGTATCTAGTATTATAAAATCAAAAGTCTTTCTTGCCTCCTCTAAAAACGCCTTCATCTTCCTTGAAGATAGCATCTCTGAAGGGTTTGGAGGTATTGTACCTGAAGTTAAAACATATAAATTTTCTGTATATCTCTGAATAACATCTGCAAATTTATGCTGTCCAATAAGTAAATTTGAAATACCCCTGTTGTTTGAAATATTAAATTTTTTATGTATAGATGGTTTTCTTAAATCGCAATCAATTAAAAGCACTTTTTTTCCTGTTTCAGCTACTGTAAGTGCTAAGTTTGCAGTTATAGTTGATTTTCCCTCTCCAGGACCTGAACTTGTAACAAGAATTGTATCCATATTCTCATCAAAATTTGAAAATTGTATATTTGTTCTAAGTGTTCTATAAGCTTCTGATATAGGGCTCTTAGGATTATCTTGAACTATTAGCATTGTGCTCCCCCTTATATACTTTCATCTTGCATTGGTATTGTGCCAAGCACTGGTAAATCTAAATATTTTTTAACATCTTCTGATGTTTTTAATGTATTATCCATATATTCCAACAAGAATGATACTCCCACTGAAATAATCAATCCTAGAATAAATGCAATTGCGATATTTAATATTTTATTAGGTTTAACTGGATTTGTTGCAAATTCTCCTTTATCCATAATTTTTATATCCCCAGCATTATAAACATTTTTTGCATTTTTAACAAGAGCATTAGAAACAGCTGTAACCTCATTTAGCGCATCCTGAGGATTATTAGCATCAGCTGTAATATCTAAAATCTGTGTTCCAGTTTCAGGAGTAACTGTAATTAATTTATCCAATTTTTCAGCTGTCATACCATTACCAAGACTATTTGCAGCCTTGCCTTCAATGTAATTAGATGTAGCTATTGTTGCGTAAGTTTTTGTTAAGTTCTGATACATCATAACATCATTATACTGTTCATTTGAACTAGCTGTACTGTTAGCTTTACCTACTATAACAGTAACTTTAGATTCATATACAGGTGACATAATAAAAAAACTTAATATTGCTGATATTAAAACTGCCACTAAAGTTATTACTATTATCATTGATTTTCTTTTTGCCAATACATAAAAGAATTGACTTAAATCAATACTATTTTCTTCATTCATAAAACAAAATTCCTTTCTTCATTAAATTTGCATTTTTAATTATATATTATTTTTTACTTTTTGTTGTGTGTTAAACAATTTGTATTTTTCATAACTTATTTTACACTATTCAGAATTTTTTTAACAGCATTTTTAATCTTTCTTCTAACTCTAGTGCCAAAATCATCACGGCAACATTTTCTAAATAACTTTTCAAAAGACATATTATCCAAGTTTTTAAAGAAATTTTTTCTCTTTGGATTCATAATAGGTGATTCTAATATACTAGGATTCCCTTTCAATGTTTCTTTAAATGTTTTCTTTTCGAAAAAAATGCTACTCCTTATTCTGTTAAATAATTCTGTCCCTTTTTTAGAATTTAACATGACAAGAGATGTACCATTCTCTATATCAAGCATAGGATTAGACAACTTTATTCCCCAAAAATCTGCCAATGTAATATCTGAAACCCGTGGAAATGTCTTGTATTGGCAATCAGCACAACTTGGACGCATATACAAATTATAATGTATATATCCCACTATATACATATCATTGTTTCTATCCTCTAAATAAGATTCTCCATTTTCAAATTCAACCTTTGTACTGAATCTATTCCATCCATAAGTTTTATTCTTAAACCAAACTCTCTTGATCTTTGAATGATATCTCTCTTCAAGATATTCAAGAAACTTCTCATAAACTTTAGGTGAATTCGCTCCTCTGCATACAAAATCTATAATTAAAAGATTATCATACTTCTTATTAAGATAATTTAACAGCCCTGCACATTCACAAGGAGTCCCACAAAAAAGTACCTTAACACCTTTTACTAATAATTGTTTTATGTCACGATAAGCATATCCAACATCACTTTGAGCATACTTTGATTGTCTAATCTTTTCAAGTCCCTCTTTAGAGTTCACAATACAATGCTCAATATGATGGTTTTCACCATATCTGGCTCCACAAATGTATCCTCCAGTTTCAAGAAACTTCAATGCCAATTCAGAAAAAATACCACCTGACGTACTGTTAACTCTTATTTCACTATTTAAAGACCATGCAGCATATACATCTGGTGTAGATTTATTGGTTTCAACTATAAGTTTGTTTAAAACAGGACATATTCGTTCACATAGCCCACAATTTGTACAAATATTTATATCAATTTGTGGATAAGAAAACCCTTCTCCATCACGTTTCATTGAAATACAATTTTTAGGGCAGGCATTATAACACGCATAGCATCCTGTGCATTTATTTTTCTCCAATTTATCTACTGACGTACTATTCCCTCCATTCTACATTTTCTTTAATTACTTTTGCAGGTACACCTGCAACTACACTGTGCGGTGGGACATCACGATTTACAAGGAAACCGGAAGCAATAATAGCTCCCTCCCCAATAGTTACACCACTAAGAATTATAACTCTAGTGCCAATCCATACATGATCTTTAATAATAACCGATTTAGTACGATTATCACCATTTAAATAATGAGCATCAGAATCCATTATTGTAAAATCATGTGATATAGCACAATTATCCCCAATTTCAATATACTTATGACATCTTATCTTGCAGTCACTATTAATGAAACTATTTCCTAATATCAAATGAGACCCTTTAAATAAGATTATATCTGCACCATAAAAAAAAGAGAAATTTCCATTTACAGTTAGCTTAGTGTTTTCATCCATACGTAAAATACTTGATCTTCCATTATGCCTTATGCAATTTTCATTTATATTCAGATTAGCATTAAGTTTAATTTTCGAATTTTTATCCAATATCAAATATGTGCCTAAGTGACAAACTAACTTACCATTTTTTTCATCTATACGAAAATTAAACTTATTATTTATTAAATTTAATGTCTTTAAATAAATTTTATCTAACAAATACATAATTCTCTTCCTTCATTTATCAAAATAATTAATATTACAACTTGGAAAAATCACAATTATCTGGATCATATCGTAATCTACTATTAATATTAATTTTAGTTATACTATCAACTTCCTCATTTGTTAATGCGAAATCAAAAATGTCTATGTTATCTTTTAAATGATCAATACTAGAAGTATTCACAATCGGAATATTTCCAATCTGAATATGCCATTTAAGAATGATTTGTGCCATTGATTTATGATATTTCTCTGCTATATTTGTAAGTACAGTCTTGCTTAATCTTTCGTCCATCCTAGCTGTTGGGGTATATGCCATAACTTGAATATCATTATCCTTACAATATTTTCTCAATTTATCTTGAGCAAATAATGGATGGCATTCAAACTGGTTAACCATTGGCATAATTTCTGCAACCGACTTAAGTTCTTCAAGATGATGTATGTTACAATTACATACACCAATTGCTCGACATAAGCCACGCTTATACATTGTCTCCAGCTGTTTCCAGCACTTAATCCAAGTACCTGTTTGTGGCCAATGTATTAGATACAAATCAACATAATCAGTCTGTAACTCCGATAAACTTTTTTTCAATGCAGCTTCAACATTTCCTATTCTTTGATCAGAATTACAAAGTTTTGTGATAATAAAAAACTTTGAGCGATCATTTTTATTCAACATTTTTCCAATGGAATATTCACTTCCTGCGTACGCTCTGGATGTATCAAACATCCTACATCCCAAAGAATTTGCTTTAGATAAAATTTTATTAATAGCTGTATCCATTTTGAATTGTTTTTTATTTTTCAAGAAATTTTTTGTCCAATACTTTGCGATATCTATATTATTATAATTATTTTTGTATTTATATGTAAAAACGATTGACGTACCATATCCAATCTGAGGAATTCTCACTCCATTAGATAAAATTTTTTCATTCACCATCAAATAGCCTCCATTAAAATCATATTTACTGTTTATGGATGAAGTAAATTTCCCATAAATTTATTTACAATTATTTTAGCGTCACTAAACTCTTCTGTTCTTATAAAACTTATAAAAAAAATTAAGTTAGGAACAAATATTGCAATTATGCAATCAATTCCCAAACCTATAATTCCTTTTACATTTATTAATTCACATACAAAATAAGAAATAACACATGCTACAACTGTAATAAATGCATATAATAAAATTTTCAAAATATATTCCATTGCATTCCTTTTAAACAAAATTTTAAAAATGTTTCTTATCATCCACGGCATTCCCACACAAATGTAACTAATGATAGTTGAAATCAAAATGCCATATATTCCAATAACTTTTACCATTGAAATATTTAATATTAAATTAACTAATGAAACTACTAATGGGCGAAATCTATCTTCGTGCCAAATGCCACCTGCATCCTTATACATAGCAAAAACTAGTGTAATTTCGTATACATAAAAATATACACAAAGAAGCACTACCACTATATTATCAAGCATTAATTTTTTGCCTATCCATAGTCTCATAAACGGCTGATATAAGCATAATAAACAACAAGTACATATAGCAATAATCCAAGATATAACAAATGTAAACATTTTAAAATCTCGATAATTTTTTTCAATTTTCTCCTTAACTAAACTATTTCCAATTCCAGCTGTACATGAAGTAAATATAATTCCAACAAATCCAAAGACAGAACTCATTATGTAATAATAATTATTATATTCTGCAAGCACTGTAAGACCTAAAAATGCCGAAATGACCAAAGTATCAACAGAATTTGTTACTACTCCTCCTACTTTTGCAGTAAATACATCTTTCACTCTTTGAGTAATCGCTTTAGATATTGAAGAATCTAAAATACCAACAGCTCTAAAATCAGGATACATTTTAGTAGCCACAATAGACGTTAATATATTTGTTAATGCCTGTGTAAATAGAGCAACTATTAAATAGTAATAATAGTTCTTAAATATAAACATTACTAAAAATTGAAATATATATTGAAAACTATTTGTGACCAATGTAATTTTACTTGTTACATCTGTACGCTGACTAGCTGTTAAAAGGCAGTTTTTATAGGCAAATAGCCAATAAGATAGAACTGTAGCTCCTAAATTTAAAAGGTACAATATATATATATTAATTCCTTTAGGAATATTCCCAGTAATAAGTTTTGGAATAAAAGGTAATAAAATCATTCCAAAAACAAATACTACCATTCCAATTATTTGATAATATATTTTATAAAGACGCATCAGTGCACAAATAGTATCATGGTCATCTTCAGCAATTGGTTTGTACATACTGAATACCATTGCGCTTCCCACTCCAAGCTCAGCTAAATTTAGCACCTGCAGAATTGATGTAAACAAACTATTTAATCCGAGATATTGGATCCCAAGCAAGTAAATCATAGCCGTTCTCATAGCAAATGGAACAGCAATCTGATATATATTTAAAATTGCACCAAAAATGATATTCCTTGTAGCATTCTTTGTACGTTCTATTTTCATAGCTTCAACTCCGATATATATTTACTCTAATATGCTTAATGCCTCTTTTAAATAATTCATAGTTTTTTTTCGCTCATTTTCAAGTATAGCACTAACATGTTGATAATTAACATGAAATATTTGTTCATCATACTTAATATTGCATTTTCTTCTATCATCAAGCTTAAAAGTTTTTAGTAATGTATCTATTCTCGAATTCATAGAAGGAATGTCCCCCTCTCTGTCTAAAACAACAAAAGGTGTATTAAATAATATAGAAAATACACATCCATGAAATGAATCTGTAAATAAAACACTAGCTGAATTAATATAATTAATAAATTCACTTGGCCCTACTCTGTATCTTTTTGTATCTTTTACAGAGCCAAGATTTACAATAGATAACTTATTCCTCATTGCTATTTGTTTTATTTCTTTTTTTGTTTCTTCTCTCATATCTCCAAGAAAATATGTAAGCAGATACTTACCTTTGGGCTTAAACTCATCTTCCTTTGAAATTGACAACCATTTTTCTTTTGATATCATCAAAGTTGGATCTATCAATACTTGAGCCTTCCTACCTGTCAACTTTTTTATTATTTGGACACCGCTTTCTTCTCTTACAGATAATCTATGCATTTCTGATATCCATTTACTGTAATCTTCTATGTACTTGCCCGGTATTTCATCTATTCCAAAACTTGGAGCATAAGCTATCCTTTTGTACTGTGGTGCAAAAGTAAGAAAATCTATTGAAGAACCATATCTAAATGTTGGATTCCATACTTGGTCACTTCCAACTATAAAATAATCAAATTCATCTGCTAAATTTTTTGATATATTTGATTGTGATATGTGATAGCTTGTTTCACTAATATTATCACTAGTGAATTCTTTAAATTTTTCCAGTCGACTTTTTATTGATTCTTCTACATAATGATTATGTATCTTATACCATACTTTGTTCTCTATTTTTTTGCACACCATTTTAGCCGACATATTTTTTAATTTAAAGCATTTGTCAAGTAAACTATTTCTATTTTGACTACTATTTTCCTCATATTCAGCATCAGTAATAATTGTTTTTACTGATAAACCAATAGTTTTTAATACTTCTTGAGTTGCATAATTTTGCAATCTATTTCCATAATTATTATAATCATTTATTGTTATTATCGCTACTTTTATCATAATATTCTCCTACTTAAATTTGTTCTTTATAACATTGTAAATATCTTTTTTTATAATATTGAGAATCCTTTTTACTTTTTTCCTCATATTGAAAGGGGCTGTGAAAAGGTAAAACCAAAAATTATTATTCATATCTTTTTTTAAGATTTTGTTTTGGTTATCTGATAAATTAAAATTAAGATAAACATCAGAAGCCAATGAAAACATCTTTTTTCTAACTTGCCTATATTCTGATTTTGACAACTCACAGTCATGTAATATAGCTCTCATAGAAACATTATATTTTAATAATCCGTCATTGTTAAATAAACGTTCAACACTATTCGTTGCACTTTCAGAATTTTGAACATAATAATATAACGGCTCAGACAATACTTTTATAGATACATCTCTATGCCTACTTAATACACAAGTTAAATAATGTGTATCTTCACAATAGGAAAGTCTTTCATCAAATCGTAATCCTTTCAATATCTTTTTACAAAAGAATTTATTCCACACAGAACCCATAATTGCATCATTATAAAAGAGATTCTCGATGAGTTCACCAGCAGTCAATTTTCGTTCTTTAGTGACTGTTATTTTCTGTCGAATCTCCAGTTGGTCATCTCGATATAATAATTTATATAGTCCACAAACAATAATATCAATGTTTTGCGATGTCATTGTTGTTACAATCATGTTAAATGTATTTTCGGAAACAAAATCATCTGCATCACAGAAACCTATAATATCTCCATTTGCTTTTTCTAATCCTATATTCCGTGCTGCAGAAACTCCACTGTGGTTTCCTTGGAATACATGAATTCTATCATCTCGTTTTTGCATACTTTTACAAATTGAAAAAGAATTATCAGATGAACCATCGTCGATTAGTATAAGTTCAAAGTTTTCATAATTTTGGTTAAAAAAGCTATCTACACAACGTTCAATATAATTTTCCCCGTTATATATAGGAATAATAATGCTTATTTTGTATTTTTTAATTATTTTCACCTCCCTAACAAAACAATACGATTGCAAAATGTTGCAATCATTAATTTGCCTTCATTTTTGAAAATTATTCATATTTTTACAAAACACCATTCTGCAATCGCCTAAAAACAATAGTATATATATAACTTAACTCGTTGTGTTAATAGATAAATTTTTATTATAAAGATATTCTATCCATAACAAATAGGCAGAATACTCCTAATAAAAATTTTATTAACAAAGTAGCAGAGATTATGATTCAATATTTTATTTATAATTCTTGTAGTAAGTCCTATGTGGATTTTGCCCAAACTCTCTGTATATTTAATTTCTCTGAGAGCTGTGAAAACTGAATATACTATCGCATTTATTTAACTTTATCACATATTTCTCCACTGCTATCTATGAATCCATCATCAATCAATATTACTTGAATGCCTTTATATCTTTGATTTAATACTGAGAGAACACATCTTTCAAAATATTTTCAGCATTATATATTGGAATAATTATACTAATTATTTTATCACATTCATTAGTCATTTTCCCATTTTGTCCTATAATTAAATTACTGAAGCAATATAATAGTAAAAAACTTCAAGAATAATTTTTCTACCATATATCCCATAAGATGATTACAAATAAGAAGTTCTTTAAGAAATACTCCATTCATAAGCTTTATATGAACTAAATTTAATTGAGTGTTACAAATCATCAAAGGAGCAAAATTATCTAATTAAACCTATGTAAAAGAAACTACAGATTTATGAATATATAGAAGTTAAATTTTTATCATAAGTATGATTGATATAACTTCAGATTACAAACCTTTTGTCAAATAATAAAATGCTATTTGTGTAACTTCTTTCTAATATATCCAATATTCTTTTTAATTATCATCAATAATCTAATAATTCTATTCTTTATATGTTTTGTGTTTAAAAAAACATAACCTTTTCTGCTCATCCCCCAATCTGCATTATACCAATGTATACAAACTGTATTTTGGCTTCCTATTAATTTTTCAGCATTATTTTTATTCATAGGATCA
>JAQUXS010000053.1 GCA_028692255.1 Clostridium sp. | reverse complement strand
AAATAGGGAATAAAAGTGGGAGAGTATGCTGGTGTCTTAGATAAAAAGTCTGGATTAACCTATATTAACGATATGCAGGAATCAATACTTACGAAAAAATATATATTGTTAAAAAACTAAGCGTTTATATGGCAATGATTCGTTATGGGGATGATATATTGGCGGATATACATGTATTTTAAACGACGAAACGAAAGTATAAAGTAATGTTCGCAGCTTTGCTGAGCAAGAGGGAAATTCTAGATTGCTCACAACAAAAGAAGTGGAGGAATTAGTAGAAAAGTTTGTTAACAGTGCAATTGTGTTAAAGGCATCAGGTCTTGACGGCGTAGAAATACATGTAGCCCACGGTTATTTAATCAATCAATTCTTATTAAGTCCATATACTAATTTAAGAACAGATAAGTATGGCGAAAATTTTGAAAATCGATTACGTTTTCTTATAGAAATAATTGATTGAAGAGATTTTTAAATGACATATAGCAACCTGTTAAGTCAATCCTCGCAAAGGCATAGGGCATCAACTTGGTGAAGAATTAAAGAAAAATGGCAACGGAAGGAAGGCTGTTGCAGTTGGTGCAGGTACCGGCGGAATCGAGGCATCACGAGTATTGGCAATTTTTAAAATTGAGTCAGTACTTGTTTTTTTATAGAATAGGTTTATGATTTAGAAGTAAAGAGGAATTATAGATGAATGGGGGATTTAGTAAAATGGAAGTTAAAGTAATATTCCATATAGATGAAGTTGCGAAATGGGAGTTAATATTGAAAAATGTTATGAATTTAATGAAAGTTGTAAATATTGAAAGTTCAAATATAGAAGTTTTAGCTAATTCTGAGGCAGTTAAATTTTATAATTTAAGTAATAATTCAGATAAGGATATTAAAGCTATAGAGAGTTTAAGTAAGAAAGGAATTAAATTTGTTGCTTGTAATAATGCACTAAATTTCTATAATATAAAAAAAGAAAATTTGATAAGTTTTGTTGATATAGTACCAGTTGGCGTTTTAGAGCTTATAAATAAACAAAAGGAAGGGTATGCGTATATAAAACCATAATTGAATTTTGATAACGGAAAATAAAGATTATATTGTAAAACAAGGAGTTTAGTTAGATTTAGGTTAATTTCAAACACATTGTAAAAGATTTATTACAAAATGATAATAATTTTATACAATACCAAGAATATCTGGGTATATTGCGTTAATAGGTGGATATATACTGTTCATTGCTGAAGTAGGTGGTTTTATTGAGTCTTCAATATTTTATTTAACTTTATGGAATATTGATACACCACCAACTTCAAAAGTGGATAATAATGATTTTAAAGATGTTGATGTTTTTGTTGCTACATATAATGAACCCAAGGAGTTATTATATAAAATTTTGATGGGATGCAAAAATATGGACTATATAGATATATGTTAGATTTTAATTATATGCACATTGCAGTAGAAAAGGCTCAGAAGTATGACGAGTTTGATATTACTCTTCACTGTGTCCATGATAGACATTTATCAGAAAATAATAGAAAAGATGTACTTATATATAAAATAACTAAATTATAATGAATTTGCAGATATGATTTAGTGACACTATTGAAATTAGATGAAATGCATGAAAATGTAGCTAAAGAAAATGAAGAGATTGATGTGATTTAAAGAGAATGCCTAACTATTAGGCATTTATTTTATTATTAGGATACCATAAGTGATTGACAACTTATTTTTCCAGGAATATAATAATTCTTGTAGTGATAATGAAAATCATTATCACTACAAGAAAACAAATTAGTGGAATGTTTTTGACCATGGCAAAAGTATAAAAGCTAACTTAACAAAAGAACTATAATTTTATAAATAAATACATAAGACAAGATAATGAGATTAATTACTTAAAAAAGGTGGTAATTTTATGTACTTAAAAGTAAGAGATTTAGTTAAATATTATGGAGAAGATGGAAGTAGAGTTGAAGTTTTAAAAGGTGTTAATTGTTCAGTGGAAAAGGGGCAAATATGTGTTTTACTTGGACCTTCTGGCTCTGGAAAATCTACACTACTTAATATTATAGGGGGTATTGAAGAAGTTGATGGAGGAGAAATAATTGTAGATGGAAAATCAATATCACATACCAGCAAAAAAGTATTGTCTACTTATAGACGGAATAATTTAGGATTTGTATTTCAATTTTACAATTTGATACCAAATCTTTCTGTAAAAGAAAACATTGAGGTCTGTGAATATTTGAGCAAGGCACCTCTTGACATTGATGATCTTATTAAAACTTTAGGGTTATGGGAGCATAAAGATAAATTTCCAAATCAATTATCAGGGGGTCAGCAGCAAAGATGTGCTATAGGAAGGGCATTAGTTAAGAATCCTGGCATTTTACTTTGTGATGAGCCAACAGGAGCCCTGGATTATAAAACATCAAAGGAAATATTAGAACTTATAGAAAATATAAATCAAAAATATAAAAATACAATTATAATAGTAACTCATAATGATGCTATAAAGAATATGGCTCATAAAGTTTTGAAGCTTCGTGATGGTAAAATAATTAAGGAATATGAAAATAAATCTATAGTACCAGCTAAAGAATTAGAATGGTAGGCGAGATATTATGAGAAATCCACTTAATAAAAGATTAACACGTGATTTAAAACACAATTCAGGTAGGTATATAGCAGTAGCCGTTATAATGATAGCATCCATAGCCTTACTTTCAGGCTTTTTATCAACCACAGATGCAATTAAAGAAGCCTTTCAAGATAATAGAATAAACTGCAAAGTTGAAGATGGTTTATTCAGTTCTTATTCTAAAGTTCCTAAAGAAGTAGTAACAAAAACTGAAAATTTAGGAGTCAACATTTATGAAAATTACTATTCAAATGAGTCTGTTTTAAAAGGTGCTAAGCTTAGAATTTATAAAAACAGAAAAAATATTGACCTTGCAACAGTTATAGAAGGTAGGCTGCCAAAGGGTAAATATGAAATTGCACTAGATAGGTTGTTTGCAAAAAACAATTCACTAAAAGTCGGTGATAAATTTAGAATTAAAGGAAAAGATTATAAAATAACAGGTACTATTGCACTTCCTGATTACAGTTCACTATTTGAAAAAAATTCTAATCTTATGATGGAAACCAAGTATTTTGGTGTGGCCATTGTGTCAGATAAAGCCTTTAAAAACTTTAATGACAGCAATTTAGTATACAACTATTCTTATTATTTCAAAAATCGAAATTTAAATAAAACGAAGAGCAAGGACTTATCCAATAAAATTGAAAAAAGCTTAATGGAAAATAGAGTAGCTTTGACTGATTTCTGTGCAGCAGCTAATAATCAAAGTATTTCATTTATAGAATCAGATATGGGTTCAGACGTACCTATGATGAAGATATTTTCTTACATTACAATTGCAATTATGGCATTTGTTTTTGCAATTATTGTTATGAGCACTATTGATGAGGAGGCACCAATAATAGGAACGCTGCTCTCTAATGGTTATAGCAAGGGCGAAATATTAAGTCACTATATGAGAATTCCTATATTTGTTACCATCGTAAGTGCAATTATTGGTAATTTACTTGGGTATATGCTGCTGCCTTCATCTTTTGAGGGAATGTATTATAACAGCTATAGTCTTCCACCATGCACAATAAAATTAAATAGGGAAGCCTTTATATTAACAACAATTATACCAATATGTATTATGATTTTAGTAAATGTAGTAGTACTTTCTATAAAGTTAAATGCATCACCACTTCAATTTCTAAGAAGAGATTTAAAGAGACATTCAAATAATAAACCTATAAAATTACCTCATTTTAATTTTGTGAGCAGATTTCGTTTGAGAGTTATTTTGCAAAACAAGGCAAATTATTTTATGCTTTTTATTGGGATTTTCCTAGGAAGTGTTATTTTGTTATTTGGCTTATGTATGATGCCAATGATCAATCATTATGTAAATAATATTAAACAATCCAGCATATCAAATTATCAATATATTTTAAAATCTCCTATAGATGTCAAAGAAAACAATGCAGAAAAATTTACTATGTACTCTTTAAAAACATATTTTAAAGATGGAAACAGAAATTTAGATGTTTCACTTTATGGAATAAATCCTAAATCAGATTATATATCACATTTATCCTTGGGCAATAAACAAGCTGGAGTTTATATGTCAGATGGACTAATGAAAAAGCTTGGAACTAAAATTGGTGAAAGTGTGAAATTTTCTAATCCATATATAAATGATACTTATTCATTAAAGGTAATAGGCAGTTATAATTATTCAGCTGGATTTGCAGTATTTATGAATAGGCCACAGTTAAATAAGCTGCTTAAATATAATGAAAACTATTATAATGGATACTTTTCTAACAATAAGCTTAAAATTGATGATAATGATGTAGCATCAGTTATTACACCAAAGGACACGATAAAGTTAGGACAGCAGATGACATCTTCTATGGGAAGCAGTGCCAATATGTGTCTTGCTGTTGCAGTTCTTATTTATATGTCTTTAATGTATATACTAACTAAAATAGTAATTGATAAAAATTCCTTATATATTTCCTATATGAAGGTGTTTGGATACGAAGAAAAAGAAATAAGAAAGCTATATCTTCATGCAACTACTGTTGTTGTTATTGCATCACTGGTTGTAGGACTTCCCCTAGATTATTTAGCACTTAAATATTGTTTCGTGCAGGCATTTAAAAAAATGAATGGATACATGGAAATTTATGTACCTATGTACTTGTTTGCAGTGATTGTTGCAGTGGGAATTATATCTTATCTACTAATAAATTCCTTGCATGTAAGAAGAATAAATAAAATTAGCATGGCAGATGCTCTTAAAAATAGAGAATAAATAATATGCAAAGATAAAGCCCGAGAAATTTAAGATACAATTATATCGGGCTTCTACTTATATTTTTTTATTTCTAATATTAATTATAGTCTATTTAACGAAATATTAAAAAATAAATAATACTTACAAACACAGAAGTTAAAATACATATTGGTAATCCAACAAAAAGTTCTTTTTTAAACATTGCATGTCGTTCTTCTTCTGCTGTAAAGCCTAATGTCATTGCACCACCTGCAGAAAAAGGTGAAATACCAGCAGATAGTCCGCCTATTGTAATACATGTATATAGCATAATAGGATTTAAGCCAGTTAAATGTGAAATAGAGTACACAACTGGGAAAAGTGCTGGAGCAGCTACACCTATAAAGCTTCCAAATGCAGTTATACATGCTGAAACTAAAGCCAACACAATTGGAACAAAGAATATTGGTATGTTGCTACCAACCCAATGTGCTAAAATATTAACGGTTCCTGCTTTAATAGCAACTGCTACAAGCATTCCTACTCCTGAAATCATTAATAATGTATTCCAAGGAACTTTTGCAATAACTTCTTTTGGATCTGCAAGTTCCATAATTGATGCTATAACTGCAAAGATAGTTGCAATAAATCCTACATCTAAACTTGAATTAATAAAAGTAATCACTGTATTCTTAGGGTCTATAAAATTTAAAATTGGTGGTATAAGTAATACTATTACAAATGCTAAAATAAGATAAAGGTTTGCTTTCTGCTTTTTATTAAATGGCTCAGGTTTTTTTAAATCAATAATAGTGTTTACTTGCTCATAATTTTTAGATTTTTTTCTACTATATAGAAGCATTATAATTATTATTATAAAAGTCATAATTAAATATGTGAAGAAAATACTAATAGAAGTAGAAAATGATTGATTATCTGTAAAACCTTCACTAGTAATTAATTTCCTATAAATAACTCCATTAAGACTAATCATGAAATTAGAACCAACTTGTGCACCGCAATCAGCACATAATGCACCTATCAAAGGATGTATTTTTATTTTTTTGCAAATTAGTATTGATAGAGGAACCATGAGGACCATAACTGAGTAGTAACCAGCGCCTAAAGCAGAAATTAGTATCGAAATAAAAAATATAGCAATTGGAAGAATTAAAGGAAATGAACGACATTTATATAAAAGTTTAGCTGAAATTACTTCCAATGTTCCATTTATTACCGCAAAGATAAAGAACAATGAAACAGTTAAAATAACAAAAAAGATTGAAATTGGCCACATTGAAATAACATTTGCAGGTTTAAGATTTAATAAAAAGCAACCAATTATATAAGCAAAAGGTATGGCAACTAGACCAGTATTGATTTTAGCTTTAAAACCAATAATAATAGAAAGTAATATTGAAATACATAAAATTAAACTAATCATAAATACATCTCCTTTATTTTTCTTAAGTAATTGTTAATGCTAATAAAAATTAAAATATTTAAGCACTAATATGAATTTACTCACCTTCTTTCTTACTCTTTTGCAATGATTACTATGTTTCTATTGGCAATCTAAGAAATTATTCTCATCAATAAGACTCAAACATTCATTCTTATGAAGTTTGACGGTGTTAATAGCCAAAGTGGTGTTCAATGAAAGTTAAATGACCTTGTCCTAAATCTAAAAAAACTTCATAAAAATGATAACGATTTCATAAAGCACGAATTATACTTAGCTGAGATAACTCCATGGACATCATTGCTTATTAGCTATAAAGTTAGTAAAAATAAAAACATAGCATACTTATATGAGGGTAAATATCATCTCCTTATATAAAAATATTATAGGTTACTCATTAGGAAACTTATCTTTTGCAATATTCTTTTATAAATATAATATCAAAAACGTTTTCATATGTCAACAAAAGTTATACAAAACAACAAAAGTGAAACAAAAACAGATAATATTAAAACAATAAAGCTTAATAACATTGAAATATAGCTAAATTAACAGTATAATATATGCTATCCAATGATATAGCGTTAACAAATGTTAAATATAATAACTTTTGATGATAAAAATACACAATTAAAATTGTGATATAAATGGAGTGAGTAGAATGAAATATACTGATGAATATAAAGAAAAGATAATTTTTGATATTAGTAGTTTTGCAGTACAAGCAATGCTATATGAAGTTTCATGCTTCCCGTCTCCAGGATTGGTGTCGCCAGTATCTAATGGTGCACATAAGGACATGAATTTTTATACTTTTATTGATAGTACATGTTCAATAGACAAGTATTTTGTGAAGTTTGCATCGGAAGGTTTTAAAGAAAAATCGTGTGAGAAATTATTTGTTAATATACGAAAAATTGGTGTCAAAGCTGAAAAAGATATGTTTTTAAAAACTAAAGGAGTTAATACTCATAAAGGTATGATATTTTTGATGGGAATAGCATGTGCAGCAGCTTCCAAGGCTATATGCGATAAAAAAGATTTTGAAACTGTAAGAGATAATATAAGAGAAATGACAGCTGGAATAGTAAAAAATGAGCTCGAAAATATTGATTTAGATAAAAAAATATCCTATGGTGAAAAAATATATTTAGATTACAATATAAAAGGAATAAAAGGAGAAGTAGAAGCGGGCATGCCAACTATATTTCAATTTTCGTTAGAATTTTTTAATAATTGTAATGAAATGAATATAAATGATAGACTTGTACATACGCTTATAGGAATAATGCAAATATGTGAGGATACAAATATAATTCATAGACATTCTGTTGAAGTTTTAAATAAAGTTCAAAGAAAAGCTAGAAATATAATTAAGGAAGGAGGAATGAAAAATAAAGAAGGAAGAAAGTTGATATATGAACTAAATGAAGAATTTATAAAAGAAAATATTAGTCCTGGTGGAAGTGCAGATATATTAGGAGTAACAGTTTTTATGTCTTTGATTCAAAAATATATGAAGTAATTCTTGTTTTGATTAAAGTTAATAAAAAAGCTTTAATCAAAACAAGATTAAAGCTTTTTGTCAGAATAAAGTATTTTTTCAGCAGTAGCACTATCTGTAATAAGAACATTTATATGATTCCCATTAAGGGCACCTAAAATAGCATTTGCCTTAAATTTTCCAGCTGCTATTGCTACAGTATATTTTGTGTGATGCAAAGTATTTAGGTCAATTCCTATAAGTTTTTTGTTTAAATCCAAATCTAATTCATTCCCATTTATATCATAAATATGTCCGCATATACAGCCAGCTGCGCCTAAATCTTTAGCGATTTTTTCTTCGTTTTTGACAAGGTAATTTGACCATAAAGAAGATGAAAATATAGAATCAACTGTTCCTATTCCAGTTATTATTATGTCTGTTTTACTGGCTAAAAATAAGGTGTCATTAATAACTGGTTCGTGCATAAGAGAATTTCTAGCATAATCGTTATCAATGTACATAGGGGCATAAAGAAATTGATATTTTCCGTCATAGATAGTTGCTAATTTTCGTATTAACTCAGGTGTATCAGTTAAAGGATTATTTTTGGCTGCAGATCCTAAAAGCTGAACTACAGTTATAGGAAATTTTTTTTGAGGCTGTATATTTTTAATGACATTAAAAATAGTTTTTCCCCAAGTTACTCCGATAATTAGATTTTCCTTGATTATTTTATTTAGATATCTAGCCCCAATTTCCCCTAGACACACTAAAGTATCTTCGCTTGGCGATGAAGAGTTATCAAGTACTAGTGCATCTTTTAATTTGAAACGTTCTTTCAAAGCAATTTCTAAATTTGAATTATGATTATATGTACGATGAATTGTAATTTCAACAATTTTTTTTTCTTTTGCTTCTGATAAAAATTTTGATATTTTGAATCGAGTGGTAGAAAATTTTTGAGCAATTTCAGATTGAGTCATATTGTTTTCATAATATAAAGTGCAAATTTCAGAAAGAAAGTTATTCTTCTCCACTTCGTTCATTTTTTCATAGTCAGTCATATATTTATACCTCGAGTTACTTAAAAATTTATTTTAAAAAAACAATCATTAAAAATAAAAATGATTACCCTAATATTATTATAATAGAAAAAATACATTTTGAGTAGAAATAATTGTATAAAAATCAAAATTGTTTAAAAATCTTAACTTATGATAATAAAAACAAACATAAGTTAAAGAATATTATTTATATAGTAAAGCTATAAATTATTATATATATATAAAATAGTTTAAAAAGCTAGAAATAAAGAGAAAAACGGAGAAAAACTATTAACAGTTGGTATTAACGTTTTCAAACATTTGTTAAATTAATTAACAAATGTTTGACTATGATGAAATTAAATTATATTATTATATTATAAAGTTCAATGATATATGTAACAAACAAACTTTAAATATTCGATATCTAAATCTAAAAGAGAGAGGTGGTAATTATGGAGAAGAAAAATGTAATAGAAGAATCTTTAAAATTGCATAAAAGGTTAAATGGTATGCTTCAAATAAGTCCTAAGGCAGCATTAGAAAATAAGAAGGATTTGGCTACTATATATACACCTGGAGTATCTGGAGTATGTAATGCAATACGTATGGATGCAAACAAAGCTTATGATTATACAATAAAAGGAACAACAATAGCAATTATTACAAATGGAACAGCAGTTTTAGGATTAGGAGATACAGGATCTATAGCGGGGCTTCCAGTAATTGAGGGAAAGGCACTTCTACTTAAAAAATTTGGTAATGTAAATGCATTTCCAATTTGCATAAATAGTAATGATAGAGATGAAATTGTAAATACAATAGAAATGATATCACCTGGATTTGGTGGAATACACTTGGAAGATATAAAAGCTCCTGAATGCTTTTATATAGAAGACAAGCTAAAAAAAGACTTAGATATTCCTGTATACCATGATGATCAACATGGTACGGCAGTAGCAGTATTAGCAGGCTTATACAATGCGTCTAAATTGGTTAATAAAAAAATTGGAAAATTAAATATTCTAATAAACGGTGCAGGAGCTTCCGGAATTGCTACAGCCAAGTTACTGATTAAAGCAGGAGTTAAAAATATTGTCTTAAATGATATAAATGGTGCTATTGCTGAAGATGCTGCATGGCTTAATGAACCTCAAAGAGAAATGGCAAAATTAACGAATAGAAAAATGGAACATGGAAAACTTGAAGAATTAATAAAAGGAAAAGATGTATTTATAGGTCTTTCTGAGGGAAATATTTTGACAAAAGATATGGTTGAAAAGATGAATACGGATAGTATAGTTTTTGCTTTAGCTAATCCTGTTCCGGAAATAATGCCTGATGAAGCTAAAAAAGCTGGAGCAAGGATTATTGCTACAGGGAGATCTGATTTCCCTAATCAAATTAATAATTTACTGGTATTTCCAGGAATATTCAAAGGGGCTTTAGAGTTTAGAGTTTCCGAAATAAATGATGAAATGAAACTTCAAGCGGCTAAATCTATTGCGGAACTTGTAAGTAAAAATGAGCTTAGAGAAGATAATATAATACCAGATGCTTTTAATAAAAAAGTAAGTGAGGTTGTATCTAATGCAGTTAAAGATGTAGCAATAAAAAATGGCTTGACAAGGGTTTAGAAAAGATCATGGAAGAGATGAACTTAAAACAATTAGTAGTTGGAAAATATGATTATGAAAATTTAAAGAATATTAAGAGCTTTTTAAAAAAACAAGACTTAAGATTAGATAATAATGCTCAATATATAACAGCCTTAGTTGATAAAGGGAATATAGTAGCAACAGGTGCTTTTGAGGACAAAGTTTTAAAGTGTATAGCTGTAGATGACAAGTATAAAGGAATGGGACTTTCCAATAAGATAGTTTCAAACTTAGTTAGCGAAGAATATGCAAGGGGAAATACAGATTTATTTGTATTTACAAAACCTAAAAACTATGAAGTGTTTAACAATATGGGATTTTACAAAATAGATGAAGTAAAAGATAAAGTTGTTTTGCTTGAAAATGATCCTAATGGTATTAAAAAATATCTTGAAAAATTGAAGGATAAAAAACAGGATGGGAAAATAATTTCGTCTGTTGTACTTAATTGCAATCCATTTACTTTGGGACACAAGTATTTAGTTGAAAAAGCTTCTTTAGAAAGTGATATTCTTCATATATTTGTAGTTTCTGAGGATAAATCATTATTTCCATTTAAGGTTAGATATTCTTTAGTTAAGGAAGGAACAAAACATTTAAAGAATATAATACTTCATAAATCAGGTAATTATATGATTTCAAATGCTACTTTTCCAACGTATTTTATAAAGGAGAAAAGTGAAGCAGTTAAAATTCATACTGTATTGGATTTAGACATATTCGGAAAATATATAGCAAGTACACTTGGGATAAACAAAAGGTTTGTTGGTGAAGAAATAAAAGATGAGGTTACTAATGTATATAATACAACAATGAAAAAATTGCTTCCTGGGTTTGGAGTGGAAGTGGTGGAAATTGCAAGGTTGCGTGTTAATGGTGAAGAGGTTACCGCTTCACAGGTAAGAAAGTTACTTATGGAAGGCAAGATGATAGATGTGAAAAAACTTGTACCAGAAGTTACTTATGATTTTTTAAGTTCAGATTATGGAAAAGAGATAATAAAAGGCATTCAAATAAAAAATAAAATATAGAAATAAAATTATACGAGGAGGAGAAAGATGAATATTAAAAATAGTGCAGTGGCTGGAACTTTAGAGTCAAGTGATATATCTATAAATATAAGACCAAATGACAAAGATGAAATAGAGCTAATAATAAAGAGCTCTGTTGAAAAGCAATATGGAAAGCAAATAAGAAAGGTTATTTTGACTACTTTAGAAAAATTAGGAGTAAAAAGTGCAGTTGTGAATGTTAATGATAAAGGTGCACTTGATTGTGTTATAAAAGCAAGAGTAGAAACAGCAGTTTTAAGAGCAAGTGGAGAAAAGAACTTTTGCTGGGAGGAGGATGAATAATGTATAAATTAAGAAGGACTATGATGTATGTTCCAGGTAATAATGCTGGTATGATTAAAGACGCTCATATATATGGTGCAGATTCTTTGATGTTTGATTTGGAGGACTCTGTATCTTTAAACGAAAAAGATTCAGCAAGATTTTTAGTATACAATTCTTTAAAATCTATAGATTATGAAGGGGTAGAGACTGTAGTTAGAATAAATGGACTTGATACTCCTTTTGGCAAAGAAGATCTAGAAGCTATAGTAAGAGCTGAGCCAGATGTTATTCGTCTTCCAAAAACAGAGACAGCACAAGATATAGTGGATGTGGAGAATTTAGTGGCAAAAATTGAAAAAGAAGCTGGAATACCCGTTGGAAAAACTAAATTAATGGCAGCAGTTGAAACAGCTTTAGGAGTTTTAAATTCAGTAGAAATAGCTAAAGCTAGTAAAAGACTTATAGGAATAGCTTTAGGAGCAGAAGATTTTGTAACGGATATGAGAACTACTCGTTCCCCAGAAGGAATAGAACTTTTAGCAGCCAGAAGTCAAGTTCTTCTTGCAGCTAGAGCAGCTGGAATATATGCTTTAGATACAGTTTACTCAGATGTTAACAATGAAGAAGGATTTTCAAATGAAGTAAGACTTATTAAGCAATTGGGCTTTGATGGTAAATCTGTAATAAATCCAAGACAGGTACAACCTGTTCACGATATATATGCACCAAGTGAAAAAGAAATTAAAAAGGCAGTACGTGTAATAGCAGCTAGTAAAGAAGCAGAAAGAAAAGGTTCGGGAGTTGTTTCTTTAGACGGAAAAATGGTAGATAAACCTATTATTGAACGTGCTAGAAGAGCTTTAACGTTAGCAGAAGCTGCTGGAATAAATATTGAAGGAGGAGAAGATTTTGATAAATAAAATTGGAAGAGAAATACCAAAATATATAGAAAATATTGGAGAATTAAAACCTTATAATGGAGAATTTAGTTCTAAACCTTCAACTAGAATACGTGGAAGAAAGATAACTTCCGTTTTACCAGGTGAGAGCAAACTTTTAGACAGTGTTCAAGAAGCAATAAGGAAAACTGGACTTAAGGATGGTATGACAATATCTTTTCACCATCATTTAAGGGAAGGAGATTACGTTTTAAATATGGTAATGGAAGCTATAGACAAGGCTGGAATAAAGAATCTTACTATAGCAGCAAGTTCTCTTAATAAAGTTCATGCTCCATTAATAGATTACATTAAAAAAGGAGTAGTTACAAAGATAGAAACTAGTGGAGTTAGAGGACCACTTGCAGAAGAAATATCAAGAGGATTGATGGACACGCCAATAATAATTCGTTCTCATGGTGGAAGAGCTAGAGCAATTGAGGCTGGAGAAGTTAAAATAGATGTAGCATTTTTAGGTGTTCCAAGTACAGATGAATACGGAAATGCCAATGGACATGATGGAAAATCATTCTGTGGTTCTTTGGGATATGCTAAGATTGATGCTAAATATGCTGATAAAGTGGTACTTATAACTGATAATTTAGTAGATTATCCTAATGTACCTGCTAGTATAGAGCAAACAGATGTAGATTATATTGTAAAAGTAGATGCTATTGGAGACCCTAATGGGATTGTATCAGGGGCAACACGTTATACTAAAAATCCAAGAGAACTTTTAATTGCTAAGTATGCATCAGCTGCTATAGAAGCATCAGGTTACTTTAAACCAGGTTTTTCGATGCAGTGTGGTACTGGTGGGGCTTCACTAGCAGTTGCAAGATTTATAAAACAAAGAATGATAGATGAAAAAATAAAAGCTAGTTTTGTATTAGGTGGAGTAACAGGACAGTTTGTTGAAATGCTTAATGAGGGATTAGTAAATAAAATTTTTGATACTCAAAGTTTTGATTTAACAGCAGCAAAATCTGTAGGTGAAAATCCAAATCATTATGAAATTGATGCATCGTTCTATGCAAATCCTCATAATAAAGGTTGTGTAGCAAATAAATTAGATATAGTTATATTAAGTGCTTTAGAAATTGACACGGATTTTAATGTTAATGTTATAACTGGATCTGATGGGGTTATAAGAGGAGCATCAGGTGGACATTGTGATACAGCAGCAGGCTCAAAATTTTCAATGATTGTAGCACCACTTATGAGAGGAAGAATACCTACGATAATAGATAGAGTAAATACAGTAATAACTCCAGGAGAATCTATAGACGTAGTTGTTACAGATAGAGGAATTGCAGTAAATCCTAGAAGAAAAGACTTAGAAGAAAAGTTTAGAAAAGCTAAACTGCCAGTGTTCTCTATAGAAGAACTTAAAGAAAAAGCAGAAAAGGTTGCTGGAAAGCCTGAACCAATTGAATATACTGATAAAATAGTTGGAATTGTTGAATATAGAGATGGAACTGTAATAGATGTAATAAGAGAAGTTAAATAGGAGAACTAATATGAATACAGAAGAAATGCTTTATAAGATTTTAGATGGAAAAGAAAAAAGATCACAGCTGCAAAGAAGATTAATAGCTGAATATAAGAGCACAGTAATCTCTTTTACATTAAATATTCCAGGAATGAATAAATTAAGTGATAAGTTTAAAAAGGTTCATGAAATAGGAGTAAAAGAATTAGAGAACGAGCTTTTTAGAAAGCATATATCTGTTGAATATAAAAAAATAAATAGCAGCAGTGCTGGTTATGAAGCACTCTTCTGTATATTAGAAAATCCCATAAGTATAAAAAGGTTGACTGCAAATATTGAGGGAAAAAGCAAGTTAGGACGTTTGTTTGATTTTGATGTGTTTGATAATAATTATAAATTGCTAAGTAGAACTGAAATTGGACTCCCAAAGAGAAAATGTCTATTATGCAATAGAATAGCAGCAGAATGCGCTAGAAGTAGAAGACATTCAATTGAAGAGATATTAAATAAAATTAATGATATTATCGATGGAAATTTAAAGTAAATTTGAAACAAATATAATAATTTGTAATAATTAAAGGAGGGAATTTCTTATGAAAATAAATATGGATTATTTGAATATAAGGAATTACAAGAAATTATATAGAAATATTCCTGCAGCCCAGTTAATAGAAATTGCTGTAAAAAATGGAGAGGGACAACTATCAGATAAAGGTGCATTTGTTGTAAATACAGGAAAATACACAGGAAGATCACCTAAAGATAGGTTTATTGTAAAGGATAACATAACACAAAATAAAATAAACTGGGGAAAGATTAACTTACCAATTGAAGAAAGAGTATTTGATAAAATTTATAAAGATATGACTGAATACTTGGAAGGTAAGGATTTATTTGTATTTGATGGCTGTGTAGGAGCACTTAAAAAGTATAATCTTCCAATAAGGGTAGTATGTGAATATGCATATCAAGCTTTATTTGCAAATCAAATGTTTATAAGATTAGATGATATTTCAAATCATGTCCCAGAATTTAATGTTATTTCTGCACCTGGTTTTAAAGCTAAAGGAGCGGCAGATGGATTAAATTCAGAAGCATTTGTTTTAATAAATTTTTCTAAAAGAATAGTCCTTATAGGTGGAACTGCTTATTCTGGTGAAATAAAAAAATCTATGTTTTCTATAATGAATTTTTTATTACCACAGAAAGGGGTACTTCCTATGCATTGTTCTGCTAATAAGGGCAATAATGGTGATACTGTAATATTTTTTGGTTTATCCGGAACAGGGAAGACAACGCTTTCAACTGATTCTTCAAGAAAACTTATAGGTGATGATGAACATGGTTGGTGCAGCGATGGTATATTTAACTTTGAAGGTGGATGTTATGCAAAGGCAATAAGACTTAATAAAGATAAAGAAAGGGAAATATATAATGCAATAAAGTTTGGAACAGTTTTAGAAAATGTTGTTTTAGATGAAAAGAAAGTTCCAGATTATGATGACGGTGCATTTACGGAAAATACTAGGGCAGCATATCCACTTGATTATATAGAAAATGTTGATTTAAAGGGAACTGGAAATAGTCCTACAAAAATAATATTTTTAACGGCAGATGCTTTTGGAATAATGCCACCTGTAAGTAAGCTTACAAAAGAACAGGCAATGTATTACTTTATGTCTGGTTATACAAGTAAAGTTGCCGGAACAGAAAGAGGAATAACAGAACCTAAAACTGCATTTTCAGCTTGCTTTGGAGAACCTTTTATGCTTTTGAATCCAGAGGTTTATGCTAAACTTCTTGGACAAAAAATTGACAAACATGATGCTGAAGTATATTTAGTTAATACTGGATGGATAGGCGGAGATTATAATAAGGGTAAAAGAATTAATCTTACATATACAAGAGCAATGGTTAAGGCTATAATATCAGATGGATTTAAAGATGTTGAGTTTTATGAACATCCAATGTTTAAAGTACTTATTCCAGAAAAATGTGAAGGTGTTCCGCAAAGTATACTTAATCCTAGAGACATGTGGGATGACAAAATTCAGTACGATGAACAAGCTAGGAAATTGTGTGAGGAGTTTAAGAATAATTTTAAAAAATTCAAGGGTATTTCTAAAGATATAGTTGAAGCAGAACCCTGTGAAAATATCAAGTTTTAATTTGAATTATACTGAGAATGTACATATACAATATGTAATAAAGAACAAATAGAAAATTATATTAACACTAAGTAAGTTTTCACTATGCAAAAGTAAAGTCCGTAAAAATATCACCGAATATAGGAATAAGTGTTTTATAACAATTAAAGGAGGATTTGCATATTGCATATTAAAAGTTTTAAAACTAAAATTGCCATTATAGTTGTTTTGCTTATGATGTCTCCAATTATAATAGCTGGAGGGTATTTAGGCATAGAAGAATTGAATCAAAATAAGAATTTTGTAAATTCACAGCAGAAGTATGAGGAAGAATTAATAAGTACGCAGACTACAAATACACTGGATAAGGTAACAAAAATTGCTAATATGCTTGCAGCTTCATCGGAAGTTAAAAGTATGAATTTTGACACCATTGATCCGTATGTTGAGAACATGGTTAAAAATAATTCTATATTATCCTATACAGCTGTAATGGGAACTGATGGATTTCAGGTTTACAATTCTGAAGGAAAAAATAAACTTGGAAACAGAGCCAACAGGGATTATTTCAAAGCGGCAATGAAAGGTCAATCAGGTTTTTCAAATGTATTAATTTCAGATTCAACTAAAAAACCTATAGTAGTAGCTTATGCACCAATAAAGCAAAATGGGAAAATAATAGGAGTCCTATCTATAAATGTAAGTTTAGATTCATTTAGTGATATTGTTGTAAAGACTTTAAATGGCCTTGAAGGACAAGCTTATATAGTTGACAGACAGGGTAAGGTAATAGCTCATAAAAATAAGGCTATAGTTGCAAAGTTATCGGATTTCTCTAAACTTAAGCCTGTAAAAATGGCTCTTGAAAAACAATCAGGAACTATTGAATATAATGATAATGGAAACGATGTCATTGCTACTTTTGCTCCAGTAAAAGGTATTAACTGGTCAATAGTTGTAGAAACTAATAAATCAGTTGCTTATAAGACTGTAAATAATTTAATTGTAGTGTTAATAGTGCTTGCTGTGGCATGTTTGATTATAGCTTTAATAGCTTCATTTTTAATGGCTGATTACATAACTAAACCTTTAAAATATATTTTAAAAAAGACAAAATTAGCAGCTGAAGGTGATTTAGAAAACTCTTCTCTTAAAGGAACTATTATTAACAGAGAAGATGAGTTTGGACAAATTGGAAATGGTTTTAATAACATGATTGAAAGTATAAGCAATCTTGTAAAGCAAATTAAAACTTCTAATAACGTAATAGTTGAATCTTCTAATTCACTAGCTAATATTACTTCTGAAGTTGCCAATGCAACAAATGAAGTGGCTAAGGCAATAGAGGAGGTTTCAAAGGGCTCAGAGGATCAGGCAAACGAAACTACTGAGGGTGCTTCGAAAATAAATGAGTTATCTGAAAAAATTGATGTTGTTTCGACAACTACAAGTGAGATGAAAGAAATATCATTTAAAGCAGATTCAATAACAATGCAAGGGTTGAATTCTGTTAAGTCATTAATGGAAAAGAATACTGAAAATAACGATGCTGCTTCTAAGGTAAGTAGTTCCATAAATAATCTTAATGATAGTTCTAAAAAAGTAAGTACAATAATAGATCAAATAGAAGAGATAACCGAGCAGACAAATCTATTGGCATTGAATGCAGCAATAGAGGCAGCGAGAGCTGGCGAGGCTGGTAAAGGGTTTGCTGTTGTAGCAGATGAAGTTAGAGGATTATCAGAACAATCTTCTTTAGCTGCTCAGAATATAAGTACTATAATAGGCCAAATGCAATCTCAAACTCAAGAAGCAGTAGATTCTATGGCAATTTCAGAAAAGATAGTAATAGAGCAAAATAAATCTGTAGAAGAAACTCGTGCTATATTTAATGAAATATCATCAACAATAAAGTCATTAATTGAGAAGATGAATGACATTGGTAACCACAGTTCTCAAATGATGAAGAAAAAGGATGAAATAGTTACAATAATGGGTAATATAGCTGCAGCGTCAGAAGAATTTTCTGCCTCAACTGAAGAGGTTTCTGCCTCAACTGAAGAACAATTAAGTTCTACTGAAATGATGAAAGAACATGCTAATGATTTAGAAAAGCTAGCAGAAGATTTAAAAACTGCAGTAAACAAATTTAAAGTGAAATAGAAAAATATAGGAACAGGTAAAAATTAAGAGTGAAGAAGTAAGAGGTAACGTGTATAGATTTTGTACAAAATAAGCATAAGCATCTATTACATTAGTAGTAGACACCTGTGCTTATTTTTTTATGATAGGTTTGATTGGTCAACGTAGATGAAACGCCTGTTACAGAAAGTGTTGACCAACACCCTATTCAACATTCTATTAAGCAAGTTTGGAGAAACACCCGTGTAAATAATAAATTTGAGCAAATAGGATTGTACTGGAAACAATCATAAAAAAATATTGAGGTAGTGAAAGATGAAAGATGTTGGAATCGATGTTCCCAAAAGTAAAAATTTAGTTTTTACAAATGTAAATATGCAAAACTGTAATAGAGAATAAATGGGAAAAATATGTTAACACTAAGTAAATAGCACTATGCAATGTAAAGTCTATAAAAATATTGACGAATATAGAAATATATGTTTTGAATAACTAAAGGAGGTTTTGCATAGTGCATGTTAAAAGTTTTAAAACTAAAATTGCAATTATAGTTGTTTTTCTTATGATGTCTCCAATTATAATAGCTGGAGGATATTTAGGTATACAAGAATTTAATCAAAATGAGGATTTTGTAAGTTCACAGCAAAATTATGAGAAAAGATTAATAAGTACGCAGACTACAAATACATTGGATAAGGTAACAAAAATTACTAGTATGCTTGCAGCTTCAGGTGAAGTTAAAAGTATGAATTTTGACACCATTGATCCATATGTTAAAGATATGCTTAAAGACAATTCCATACTATCTGATGCAGCTGTAATGGGGACTAATGGAGCTCAAGTTTATACTTCAGCAGGAAAAGATAAACTTGGAAGCAGAGCTGATAGAGACTATTTTAAAGCAGCAATGCAAGGTCAGTCAGGTTTTTCAAATGTATTAATTTCAAAGTCTACTAACAAACCTATAGTAGTAGCTTATGCACCAATAAAACAAAATGGCAGCATAACAGGAGTTATATCTATAAATGTAAGTTTAGATTCATTTAGTGATATTATTGCAGGAACTTTAAATGGTCCTGGTAGGCAAGCCTATATAGTTGACAGTAGAGGTAAAGTAATAGCTCATAAAGATAAAGCTATAGTTGCAAAATTATCGGATTTCTCTAAACTTAAGCCTGTAAAAATGGCTCTTGAAAAACAATCAGGAACTACTGAATATACTAATAATGGTGAGGATGTAATTGCTACTTTTGCTCCAGTAAAAGGTATTAATTGGTCAATAGTTGTAGAAACTAATAAATCAGTTGCTTATAAAGTTGTAAATGTGTTAGTAGTGCTTGCTGTGGCATGTTTAATTATAGCGTTAATAGCTTCATTCTTAATGGCTGATTACATAACTAAACCTTTAAAATATATTTTGAAAAAGACAAAATTAGCAGCTGAAGGTGATTTAGAAAACTCTTCTCTTGAGGGAAATATTATTAACAGAGAAGATGAGTTTGGACAAATTGGAAATGGTTTTAATAACATGATTGAAAGTATAAGCAATCTTGTAAAGCAAATTAAAACTTCCAATAATGTAATAGTTGAATCTTCTAATTCTCTAGCCAACATTACTTCTGAAGTTGCCAATTCAACAAATGAAGTGGCTAAGGCAATAGAGGAGGTTTCAAAGGGTTCAGAGGATCAGGCAAATGAAACTACTGAGGGTGCTTCAAAAATAAATGAGTTATCTGAAAAAATTGATGTGGTTTCGTCAACTACAAGTGAGATGAAAGAAATATCATTTAAAGCAGATTCAATAACAATGCAAGGTTTGAACTCTGTTAAGTCATTAATGGAAAAGAATACTGAAAATAACGATGCTGCCTCTAAGGTAAGCAGTTCTATAAATAATCTTAATGATAGTTCTAAAAAAGTAAGTACAATAATAGATCAAATAGAAGAGATAACAGAGCAGACAAATCTATTGGCATTGAATGCAGCAATAGAGGCAGCAAGAGCTGGCGAGGCTGGTAAAGGTTTTGCTGTTGTAGCAGATGAAGTTAGAGGATTATCAGAACAATCTTCTTTAGCTGCGCAGAATATAAGTACTATAATAGGACAAATGCAATCTCAAACTCAAGAAGCAGTGGATTCTATGGCAATTTCCGAAAAGATAGTAATAGAGCAAAACAAATCTGTAGAAGAAACTCGTGCTATATTTAATAAAATATCATCAACAATAAAGTCATTAATTGAGAAGATGAATGACATTGGTAACCACAGTTCTGAAATGATGAAGAAAAAGGATGAAATAGTTACTATAATGGGTAATATAGCTGCAGCATCAGAGGAATTTTCTGCCTCAACTGAAGAGGTTTCTGCTTCAACTGAAGAGCAGTTAAGTTCTACTGAAATGATGAAAGAACATGCTAATGATTTAGAGAAGTTAGCAGAAGATTTAAAAACTGCAGTAAATAAATTTAAAGTGCAATAGAGTAACAGATAAAAACTAAGAGTGAAGAAGTAAGAGGTAAGGTGGGAATGTCCACCTAAAAGGGAAGGTACATAGATTTGTGTAAATCAAATCTATGTACCTTCCCTTAAGTTTTAAGATTATTCGGCAAAGCCGAAAATCTTCTATATTTCTTAATTATTACTTCTTAGCTTTTACTTTGTAGTTTTATATAGATATTGGGTTTATACTTTAAATTTATTCATATGAGACTGCAATTCAACAACTATTTGAGTTAAGCTTTCAGCGGCTTCTGACACTTGTTTCATTAAAGCAGATTGCTCTTCAGATGTAGCAGCAATATTTTGTATATTATCAGAAGTTAAGTTTGCTG
>JAQUXS010000052.1 GCA_028692255.1 Clostridium sp. | reverse complement strand
AATCATTAAACTTAAAAGATATAAATCGTGTAATATAATAGGTGTTTTTTAAAATTCTTTTGCTATTCATAATTTTATATAACTCATTATCATCTATATAATTTAAAATTTTATCTATATTTAAATCTAAATAGACTTCACATAAAACTAAAGCTTGAGCTAATAATTTTAATAAGCCATACTTTTTAAATTTCGCTACTAGTTTTTTCATTTCACCTTTTTCATATCCATTAATTAATTCATAGATGTCCAAAAGCCATTTAAGCTTCATAAAATAATGAGTTTCTGCATGATAAGTAAGATATATCATTTCATCTTCTACTGATAACTTATTTATTTTAATATTAAATAACTCAAATTGTATTCTATTTTCCCATAAATTTTTAAATTTAAATATTTCATTAGTATTAATAAAAAAATATTCCTTCCCAAGTTTCCAGTGCATTTCGATAATAATATTATTTTTAATATTAATAAATTCAATATGATGATATTCAAAAAGTACCTTTGAGTTATTCTTTTTTACTTCATTTAATACTTCTTTGTATTCATTCGTTGCTGGTTTATATCCCTCTCTTTGTAATAATTCTATAGTTTTAAGTACACATTTCTTATTTACATACAAATCTATATCTGAACTTTCTCTTAATGTTAATTTATTATATATAGAAAAAGCTAGTGGTAATCCTTTTAATATAAAAAACTGAATATTATTTTCTTCTAATAATTTGCATATATTTTTTACTTCCAATGAAAGTTTTATAATTTTAAATTTTTTATTATTATATTCATATTTTATTTTTTCAATTACCCAATCTGGTACTATTTTTTTATCTTTAATTTTAGAAATTACATAATATACAATCAGTGTAAGACCATTTAGTTGCATTAATTTTATAAAATAATCCCAATCAATATTATCATTTATTATTTTATTATTTATGACATAATTATCAACATTAAAAATATATTCTTTTTTTGAAATAAACAAAAGTAACTTTAATTCATTAGGAACAAAAATAATATTATTTTTCATAACTTTTTCCTCTTATATTAATTAGGCAAACTTAAAAATATATTTTTTAAGTTTTCACCAACTACATTCCAATTTAATCTATCTATATATTCATTATAAGAATTAAAACATAATTTCGAGTAGATAAACTTATCTGCATATAACTTAATTATTTTATTGGCATATTCCTTTTCATTTGCATACATTGGCAGTATGTATCCATTCTTACCATTACTAATAACTGAAAATACACCTCCGGTATCAGTTGAAATTGAGGGCAAACCATATGAACTGGCTTCTGCAAATACTAATCCAAAAGCCTCTCTTCTCGTAGGCATAAATAAAAAATGGGACTTTTTTAAATACATATCTAACCTTTCGCTCTCTTTAGGATTATTTTTATTCAAAAATCCAACTACCTCAGTATACTTTTTGTCAGAATCTTCAATATGTGGATTACAACCTATTATAAACAATCTGCATTTTATACCTTTATTATTAATCTCCTTAGCTGTTTTTAATGCTAATTCACCACCCTTTCTTACCCAATCAACTCCAATAAAAAGTAATCTAAGCTCATTTCTATTCTCATTCCTATTTTTCACTATAAATTGTAACTGAGATAAATTTATAGTGTTTTCAATATTTATTCCAAAGTTTAAATCAAATACTTTATTATTATCAACATTGTAAAATTTCATAGCTGAATCTTCTGCCCATTTGGATGCAAATATTGCTGCATTAGAATTACGAAGAGCTCTTTCTTCATTTTTAGTTCCACTCCTTATTGTCCTATTAGACAAATTAGTAAATTCATCATAATAATTTAACATACTATTAAAAGTTGCATCTGTAAAAAAAAATATTGGTTTTTCAGTTTTTAAATAAGTAATAGGCAAACTTGATGTGCTAAATACTAAATCAAAATTTATATTTTGAGACTTCTTTTTAATTTGTCTTGCATATGATTTAAGTACAACATTTTCCCTCTCTATAATGAACTTTTTTTTAGTCAATTTATTAATAATCTTTCCAATAAACTTAAAAAAAATATTAATACTTAAATCATCAGCATAATAAATTTCACATCCTAAATTTTTCAATGTTTTGTTTAAATAATATACAGTACCTGACCATGCATGAATATCTCTATGATCATACTGAGATACAAATAAAACTTTCACATTTACATTTCCCCTCTATAAATTACATATAATAATTCATCTATTCTATAGATTTATTTACACTAAATTTATTTTTTCCAAACTCAAATAAATATAGTAAATTTTGATCTTTAATCAATACCATGATTCCAAAATATACAATAAAACCTACAATTATTTTAATACATGTTTTCATCATAAGTGTAATATTCATATCTAAATTAAAAATCAATAATACAAGAAACATAATTAATGATGCTATAAAATACTTAATACTCAATCCAAAAAGTTTTTTTATATCTAAAATATCTTTTGAAAAATAAGCCATTAAAAACATTCCTATATATTCTGCCATAACAGATGCTATCGTTGTTCCTACTCCTCCATACTTTCTTATTAAAATACAATTAAATATAATATTTATCATTGAACCTACAGTAACTGAAATAGTGAATTGTGTTTCTCTTTTTATTGATATTAATACTTGGTTTCCTAATATACTTGACCATCCCAGTGTAATCATAAGAAATGAGCCAACATAAAACATTGGTATTATTCCATTAAATGCATTACCAAAAAATAACGGTACAAATGAATCAGATACTGAAATCAAACCAAATGTCATAGGAATGGATACAAACGATACAAATGAAAATGACTTATACACATTATTTTTAAATTCTTTAATTCGTCTATTATAAAATAGATTTGACATTCTAGGTATAGTAACTGTAGCCAAGGCCGTCACAACTGTTATTAATGTTTTAATTATTCTTTGAGAATTATCATACATACCAACCTGAGATTCAGTTGATAATACCCCCAGCATTACCTTATCCAACATAGTATATACTGTAATAGCTATCTGCGGTAAAAATAATCTAATTGAATATTTTAAATGTTTTATCATATTTTTCTTATTTGGTAAAATGAATCTAATATTTTTAGGTATATCAAACCACATTGTTGCTTGTCCAACAACTTGCATACCACCTAATAATAATGTATAAAGCCATACTTGAGAACTTTTCTTAATAAAAATAAATATCAACATGACTCCAATAACTTTTACTAAAGTGTTTTTTATAACCACCTTTTTAAAATTTTCTAAACCTATAAATAGCCATGAAATATCAATTATATTGCCAATAATAACTAATGTTTGTAATATATAGATAAATCTATATCTAATATTAAGAATAAAACCAAAAATACAAATATAAAGTATTAATGCAAAACCAACTGTTATAATTTCTAATAAATTTATTTCCCAAAATGTCCTACTAAGTTTTTCATCATCATCTTTAACATATGCTATTTCTCTACTTGAATATGTAGCAAGTCCTAGCATTCCCACAATAACAAAATATTGTGCATATGTTCCGGATAACGCATAAATTCCCAGTCCACTTGGCCCCAATATTCGAGAAACATACGGTATAGTAATTATTGGTAATACTATAACCAGCATCTGATATGCTAAATTATACAAATAATTTTTTAAAACCTTCACGTTTACCCTCATTTCTGATTGATTAACAATTAGTAACCATATGTCTTAATATAAATTTTTGGTGTACCCTATTAACCCAGTAAGTTGTCCCAATCCCTTTACAATACATTTCATTACACTAAATATTCCTATTTGACCTTTAATTAATATAAGTGGAATTTTCAAAATGCCACTAAAAATAAAAAACATTGATGATACTATTCTTTTAATTACGACGCATACCATTCCATATAATTCCTTTTCGATTTTAACATGAACTAATGAATTAACATACACTCTCTTAAGCATATATTTCATATTCAATCGGTTACTAGATACATTTTCATATACAACTGCTTCATTACAATATATTATTTTTTCACCTTTTAAAATTAAAGTTTTTGAAAGTTTAGTATCTTCTCCACCTGTAAATGAATAAGCCTCATCAAAGTAAATCATATCTTTATCAATAAGTCTCTTGCTAACAAGTGTATTATTAGTTGCAAATGATGTCATTTGTGTTCCTGTAGCATATCTTTTATGTTTAAAAAACTTTGATTTTACTATCCAATTTGGAACATTTTCCGGATATATACTTATTAACGATCCTACAACTATGTTTGCACCATATACCAATGCACACTTTATAAGTGATTTAAGCCATTTTTCATCAACTTTTTCATCATCATCAACAAATATACAATATTCATAGTTAAGTGTTTTTATCTCTTTAATACATCTATTTCTAGCACTTGAGATTCCTCTATTTTTTTCAATAAAATAAAATATGTTTTCTTTATTTAGATTGTTTATCATCTTTTTTAAATTTGATTTTCCATAGTTATCTATAATATAAATATCATAATCAATTTCTTTAACGTCTATTTTTTGACTAAATATACTATTAAGTAAATTTAATAATAATTTATCTCTTTTATATGTGCATATACAAATAGCTACCTTATTCATTTTTAGCCTCTTTATCTATTTTATTTAACATATATCTCTTTATAAAACCTCCGAATAAATACCCATATCTATAAATCATTATTTTGAAATATTTAACTTTAGAAAAATATCTTTTATAAAATTTTCTATTTATAAAAAAATTATAATTTGATTTGATACTGCTAAGAACTATTTTTATATTTTTAAATGTATCTACTCTTGCTGATAATCCCGTTGTTTCAGTGTTGTTCCATACAATACTTTCTTTACAAACTAATACCTTGTGATTATTCTTTCTAGCTCTAAACATAAAATCAGCATCTCCGTAATATTGTGGGAATTCAATTTCATTAAAATACCCAATATCTTTGAAAATGTCTACAGGTATGAGAACTCCCATCCCGCCACACCATTCAACAGATATATTTTTTTCATTTAATCTATTAAACTCTTTATTATATAATCTAAGTCCAGTATTAGACACATATCCACCAGCATGAATTAATTCATCAGTTTTTGAATCCAAAACTATTGAAGTAATTATATCGTTTGGGTTATCTTTACTACACCTTAAAAGCTTGTCTAAAAAATCTTCTTTAACAATATTGTCATTATTTAAAAGAACTATGTAATTTGATTTATGGACAATAGAATATTTTATTCCAAGATTTACGCCACCTGACCACCACAAATCTCCATTTCCTTTTAATACTTTAACGTTCGTAAACTCTCTTTTTATTATACTAGCGCTATTATCTGTAGAAGCATCATCTACTACTATAATTTCTACATTCTTATTATTAATTTTTTTCAAAGATTCTAAACATCTTATTGTATTTGATATACCATTAAATACAGGAATAATAATTGATATTTTATTCATTTTCCACCTCATATTGAACCAGTTATTTTTGGCCTATTACATTTATAATTTTCAGATTCTAGAAATACTAAAAAAATAACAAAATAAAATATAGAATTCATCTCATTAAAAGCTAAAGAACTGCAGCTAGTCGCTACTATATAAGAAAAATATCCTATATATGTGTAGCAATTTTCTGGAGACTTTTTATACAAAATATTTATAACATTTAATACTTTTATAAGTAAATATCCAAATATACAAATTCCAATAACTCCGAATTGATATATCAATCCAATAATTCCAACATCACTAGTATAATATTTATTACTTAAACCAGTTATAATATAAGATTTTGAGAAATTATCGCTGTATAATCCATTACCTAATAATGGATTTTTAATCCATTGCCCTACAAAAAATTGTATTTCTTTAAACCTAAACCCTACTGTACCTTTGTTGTTTATTCCTTCATTATATATTGAATTGAATAAATTAATAATAAAGTTATTTTTATACATAAGTATATATAATGAAATAACTGTAAATATCATAAAAAATAATAAAGTTTTATTATATTTTTTTTGTAAAACAACTAATATTACAAAGCTTATAAAAATACCAACTATAAAATTTCTAGTTTGACTTACTACAATAATTGAAATTAAGTCTATTGTTATAGCTAATAAATTTAAACTATTCCTCTTTATGTCTTTAATTTTTAACATTTTTCCTATTAAAATAAACATTGAAAATATAATAAGCCCAAATCCTGTATACCATCTCACTCCATTACGGTATCCATATTGTACATAAAATATAATTTTTCTGCTATATATTAAATACTGAATGATAAATAAAAATGCCAATACTGTACCTGTACACATTATAAATTTTTCTATATAATTTTTGATTGTATTATTTTTTTTTATTAATGTTAGTAAATAAAAATATAATAAATATCCAAAAAATATTTTATTGGCTGTAAAACCGTATATTATTGGCTCATCATTAATAATCAAACTATTAAGTACTTCAATTAAAGATAGAAAAATTATTAATAAAATTATATTTTTAAATTTATATTCTTTTTTGTAATAAATAAATTTATTTAAATTTATAAGGAATAAAAAAATAATTATTAACAATAATGGATTTCTTATGTCTACGCCATTTAAATTTATTAAGTATAAAAAAGACTCATTTATTAAAATTAAAAATGCTATACTTACTTTAGGAAAGATGTAAATTAGCAACAAAAACATTATTACTGTAAAAATGGAAATAAATAAATTTAATTTAGATACTGCACTTATACTTAAAAGTACAATAGTAGCTATAAAAATAATATTCAAATCAGCTTTATCTACTTTTTTTATATAATTTATCATAACTACCACCTTCTAAATTTAGATATTTTACCAATAGCTTCCACCTTCCACTGTTTTAAAACCCTGTGGTGTTTCATCCACACTAGGTCTAATCCACTGTTTATTATATAATTTAGATATAACTTTATGTTTATCCCACCTGGAACCTTTAATTCCAAATAGTATCTGAGTAGCTCCTGACATCTGTATGGCCTTTTTTCCAAGATCTTTAACATAACTAGCTAATGGAAGTCCATATGCACCAGCTCCTATAATCGCAACATCAAAGTCATATTTATTTATCTGATCACACATAACATTATAAGAATCAAACCATGATTTATATTTGATATCTGCACCAGCATTTGACTGTATTGCTTTAACAACATAAATATCTTTAAATTTAGGAAGTATATCATTATTTTTAAATAGAAATTCTCTTTTTTTATATTGATTCAAAATACTATGGGAAAAAGGATGCACTACCAATACTTTTTTGTTTTCCAGCACTTTAGACCATGGATTTTTAAAATAATATGGTTCTAAACTTCTTAACTTAATATATTTGGCACTTGAACAATATTTATTTATGATTTTTTTTTCATTTTTTACTTGCCAAAGTGCTAATGCATCGCTTTTACTTGAACATTCAATATAAAATTCACAAAATTTATCTAAGTTATTCCTATCCGTTGGGTAAACACCAGCACAAGTTTGTATATCTTCAATTATCTTTTTGTTATACGGTTTTTTATTGATATAAAAATCAATTGCCCTCATCTCAACTGCTCCATATCTTGATATCATCACAGCCTTATCTTTATCCAATAACTTTTTAACAAGATTGTTTCCTGCATCTTCATTTAACACTTTCATATCATGATATTGGATTTTAAATTTTATGTTTTTATATATTGATGTCACAACTTTTTTCATAACTAAATCATTATCCAAAAATATTCACCTCCTTTCCTTTTCATTGTATTGAGATATTAGTTTCCATCTATTTATAATCAAATACATAAACTTTACATTTGTCACCATATATCTTTTCATCAATTTAGTTGGCTGTTGACATAATCTATAGAACCATTCCAAGCTTAACTTTTGCATCCACCTTGGAGCTCTTTTTATATTTCCAGCAAAATAATCGAAACCAGCGCCTACACCTATCATTAATGAATTAATTTGATTTTTATGATTATACATCCAATACTCCTGCTTAGGTGCACCTAAACCAACCCATAAGAAATCAGGCTTAACTTCATTAATTGTTTTAATAGTTCTTTTATTTTCTTCACTAGTTAACTCTTTAAATGGTGGAGAATAAAAACCTTTAATTTTTAATTTTGGATATTTCTCAGATAAATTTATTTGTAGTTGCTTAAGAGTTTCCTGTTTGCTTCCATAAAAATAATGAGTATACCCTCTTGTTTCAGATTCTTTAAAGATTTCACCCATTAAATCTGGTCCAGTAACACGTTCAGCCTCCTTGAATCCTTTAAATTTGCTTACTACTGATAGTGGTTTACCATCTGGAAGCCTTAAGAAAGCACTATTTTGAATTGTTCTATAATGCTCATTATCACTTGCCATTACTGTTGTATGAACATTAGAAACACATATATATTGTCCTTTTATTTCATTTAAATTATTTTCAATAAATCCTACTGCTTTTTTCATATTTAAAACATCTATATTTACACCTAAAATATTACATTCAACCATAATTTCCTCTCTTAAAATAATATTTTACTTTGTTTTTATTTAAATTAAGTTATTATATATTCCATATAGCAAATCATAATTTTTATCTTCAGTGTAATTATCTTTATAAGTTTTAAATGCGCCTTTTCTTAAATTCAAAATAAGATCTTCATTTGTTTCTAATTTTTTTACTGCCTTTACTAATTCTTTAGAATCATCATATTTAAATATTAATCCATTGAACTCATCCTTAATAATACTGTTTAAGTTACCAATATTCCCACCTATAACAGGCACCCCCATGCTATAAGCTTCAACTATCGTCATTGGAAATCCCTCGTACCACTGGGAAGGTACTATTATAGCTTTTGATTGTTCTACTATATTCAATGCTTCATTTCTCTCCATAAACCCAAGTAACTTTATATTTGATATATTATTGTCCTTCACTAATTTAGCAGCATAATCTTTCTCCGGACCATCCCCTATAATGTATAATTCATCATTACTTATACTGCGCCAAGAATTTATTAATAAATTTATTCCTTTTAACTTATCTAATCTTCCAATGTATACAAAATAATCTTTATATTTTTCAGAACTAGATCGATTTATTTTCCCCATACTAAAATTAGGTTTTACAAATATTTTTTTATCATCTTTTACAAGCTTTTTAATTTTATTTTTATTAAAATTTGTCAAAGCTATATATCCATTTATCTTGTTATAAGTTCCTAAAATCCTATGAAACTTAAGTATTATAACTGCTGCCAATGTTTGAGAAAACGAATTTCTATAACACTTATGCTTCAATGCCTGCCCTAATCCTTTTTTTGCACAATCCTCACATATGCTGTTATTTCTTGTAAAAGTAGCTCCTGGACATAACATTCTAAAATTATGGATTGTCTGAACTACTGGAACTTTACATGAAAAAGCTGCATAATATACAGATGGGCTTATTAGAGGAAAAGTGTTGTGCACATGAACTATATCTATTGAATTTTTTTTATTATCTTTCTAACTTCTAGAAATGTTTTAATTGAAAATATATATGATAGGGAACATAAAATTCTTACTATTCTATTTAGCTTTTTTATTTCATCATTATGTCTCATGTATAAAAGCACCTCATGTCCATTATCTTTTAACATATCCATTTCTGACTTTACAACAGTATCCTCTCCGCCAGGAATTTGATAGTAATTATGAACAATTAGAACTTTGTATTTCTTCATACTTATCACCTATCAACTTTTCATATAATTTTATATAACTGCTAGCAATCTTATCCCAGCAAAAATTTTCACATACCCTTTCATGAGCTTTTTCTGCCATACTTTTATTTTTAATTATTTTTTCTATTTCAACTGCCCAATTGCTCAAATTATAATTAGGCATCAAAATTCCATTTACATTGTCAGTTATTATATCATTGGGTCCAGGCGAATTAACTGCAATTACTGGACACCTATCGTACATTGCTTCTAAAATACTCATTCCAAATATTTCTTTATTGTTAAAATTTACAAAAGTATCAGCTGCTAAATAATATTTATGCATATAAGAATTGGGAACTTTGCTAATCAAAGTTATATTTTCATCTAGCTTTAATTCCTTTATTTTATTTTTCACTTCTCCTTTAAGGCTTCCATCTCCAATAATTATAAGATGATAACTATTAGAAAATTTAAGTAACTCATTAATAAGGCTGATACTATACAAGGGGTTTTTATACTTTTCCAGTCTTCCAACAAACATTATTATATTTTTACTTGTTGGCAAACATAATTCTTCTCTTATTTCCCTTTTAGATTTATATATTCTACATATGTTATCTGTATCTAATCCCACTGGTATGACTTGAACATTCTTAATGCCTTTATTTTTTAGTTCATTGTATATATACCTATTTTTAACCACATTATGAATTCTTTTATAATAAAATAAATTAGGAATATTAAGTATATCCATAATATTTTTTTTCATTTTGTTATTTGAATCACTTGATAAAGTGCCGATACAAGTATATATAGGTATATCTTTGTTTCTACAATATTTAATAACTCTTGCTGTACAAATCTGATTGTCACTCAATAAATGGACAAGCTGTATTCTATAATCACTTATAAATTTAGGATTTACGATGCCATGATTTAAAAGTTTAAATGCTGGATAATACAAAATTGTAATATTTTTATTTATATGTTCCTCTCTAATATCTTTATATTTTTTGTTATCAACTAAAAAGAATATAAAGACATCAATATTGTGTTTTACCAATGCCTTAGCAAGTCCAAATTCTTGAATATTATAGAAACCTTTTTTACCAGAGTTTCCACAATATAGTCTTATAATCCCTAATCTTAACTTATTCATATTTATAGTTTTCCCTAAACCATTCATACGCCGACTTAATTCCATCCTTAAGTTCAATTTTATATGTCCAACCTAAGCCTTTAAGTTTACTAACATCCAAAAGCTTTCTTGGTGTACCATCTGGCTTATGAGAATTAAATCTTAATTCACCTCTAAATTCAACAACTTCTTTAATCATTTCAGCAAGTTCCTTTATTGTTACTTCTTTTCCAGTTCCAATATTAACGTGCTCCTCACCATCATAATTTTCCATTAGAAACACACAACCATCTGCCATGTCATCAACATGTAAAAATTCTCTTAATGGCTTTCCTGTTCCCCATACTTCCACAAAATCATTATTGTTAATTTTTGCCTCGTGAAATTTTCTAATCAGAGCTGGCATAACATGTGAACTATTCAAGTCAAAATTATCATTAGGTCCATAAAGATTTGTAGGCATGCAGCTTATAAAATGAGCTCCATACTGTCTTTTAAAGAACTGACACATTTTAAGTCCTGATATTTTAGCCAGTGCATATCCTTCATTTGTAGGTTCAAGGTATCCTGAAAGCAAATATTCTTCTTTTATTGGTTGTGGGCACATTTTAGGATATATACATGAACTTCCTAGAAATAATAACTTTTTCACCTTATAATCAAAAGCTGCTTTAATAACATTATTCTGGATTTCCAAATTTTCATATATAAAGTCTGCTGGATGAGTGTTATTAGCATTTATTCCCCCAACATGAGCTGCAGCAAGAAAAACATATTCTGGATTTTCATCTTTAAAGAATTTCCTTACTGCCGCTTGATTTGTTAAATCAAGCTCACTGTGAGTTCTTCCTATTACATTGCTATAACCTTTTTTCTTTAAATTTCTCACTATTGCTGATCCTACTAGTCCTTTATGTCCTGCTACGTATATCTTTGAATTTTTCTCCATATTATCCTCCTATAATTATTTTGCCGTTGCCACTTCAATTTTTGATAAATATTCATCTATATTCATGCCTGTAATTTCTTTCATATCTGAATCTACCATCATTTTTACTAATTCCTTAAAACTTGTCTTTCTTCTCCAACCAAGCTCTTTTTCTGCCTTGCTGGAGTTACCCCAAAGTAGCTCCACTTCTGCAGGTCTAAAATACCTTGGATTCACATCCACCAACACTTTTCCAGTAGAACTGTCTATTCCCTTTTCATTAATTCCATTGCCAGTCCACTTAATATCCACTCCTATTTCTTTAAAGGCAAGTTCTGTAAATTCCTTTACGGTATGTGTTTCATTAGTTGCTATAACATAATCCTTGGGCTTTTTCTGCTGAAGCATTAGCCACATTGCCTCAACATAGTCCCCTGAAAAACCCCAATCACGTTTGGCAGCTAGATTACCTAAGGAAACTTTGTCTTGTTTTCCTGAAACTATACTTGCTATTGCCCTTGTTATCTTTCTTGTTACAAAAGTTTCGCCTCTTCTAGGTGATTCATGGTTAAAAAGTATTCCGTTGCAAGCAAAAACATCATAAGATTCTCTATAATTAACTGTTATCCAGTATGAATATAATTTTGCTGCTCCATATGGACTTTTGGGATAAAATGGTGTATTTTCACTTTGAGGTGCTGTTCCTGGAATTCCTCCAAACAACTCTGAAGTTGATGCTTGATAGAATCTGCAATTTAATCCTTTTTCCTTTATTGCATCAAGTATCCTAAGGGTTCCCACTGCATCTGTCTCTGCAGTATACTCTGGTACTTCAAAGGAAACTTGTACGTGACTTTGTGCTGCAAGATTATAAATTTCATCAGGTTTTACTTTTTCGATTATTCTATTTAAATTGCTAGAATCAGTTAAATCGCCGTGATGCAAGAATAATCTTTTATTTCCTATCTGCGGATTTTCAAATAAATGATCAATTCTCTTTGTATTAAAACTACTTGCACGCCTTATTATTCCATGAACTTCATATCCTTTTTTTAATAAAAATTCACTTAAATATGATCCATCTTGTCCTGTTATACCTGTAATTAGTGCTTTTTTACTCATATCAATACCCCTAACTTATTAATTCTTTAATATTTTTTAAATTATTCATGCAATCCTTATTGGCAACAATTGTCATATCACCTGTATCAACACAAAGCATATTATCAACTCCATAGAAAACAATCTTTTTACCACTTGATAGCACTATATTATTTTTGCTTTCTATTGCCTTTATGTTTCCTTGTATAATGTTGTTATAAACATCCTTCTCTCTATATCTGTCTAAGGAACTCCAGCTTCCAACATCATCCCATCCAAAGTCACAAGATATTATCCTTATATTTGACACTTTTTCCATAACTGCATAGTCAATTGATATAGACTGGCACTTTGGATAAATATTTTTAGTGTATTGCTTGAAATCTTTATCTTTTAAATTTTCAGTTTGTGATAGTAATTCATATATTTTAGGAGTGTATTTTTTTAGATTATTTAGTATATTGTCTGTCTTCCATATAAACATTCCTGCATTCCAAAGATATTTACCACTTTTTAAATACCTATTTGCAGTCTTAAGATTAGGCTTTTCCACAAAGGCTTCTACGTTATTTATTAAAGTATTGTTTATTTTTTCCGATTTATCATTAAATTTTATATATCCATATCCTGTTTCACTTCTACTGGGTTTTATCCCTAATGTTACAATTGACTCTTCATTTTCATTTACATATTTATACGCACTATCTATAACATTTATAAAGTTTTCCTCATCTTTTATTAAATGATCCGAAGGCAGCACCACCATTGTAGAATCTTTATAAAATCTTTTAATATAAAAAGCCGACAGTGCTATGCACGGTGCTGTATTTCTTCCTTCTGGTTCTACAATTATATTTATTTTATTTAAATTCGGAAGCTGATGTCTTACTAAGTTCACATAGTCTTCTACAGTACAAATAAATATTCTTTCAAGAGGTACAAGTTTGTTGATTCTATTTACAGTAGTTTGAAGCATTGTATCTTCGCCTAGTAATTTCAAAAACTGTTTAGGCTTGTCTTCTGTTGACAATGGCCAAAATCTTGTTCCTCTACCGCCTGCCATTATCAGTGCACACAGCATCACCTGTCACCTCCAATAAATCTTTCATGGGGCATACATTTGTTTTAAATTTACTTTCAGTTATTTCCTTATCTATATTTTTTCTTCCTATAGAATAGTAATCAACTTCAGCTTTCTCTGCTTCTTTAATGCTGTAACAGTTGCGTCCATCAAAAATCAGTGGATTTTTCATTAGCATTTTAAATTTTTTTAGGCTAATAGAGGTTATATCTTTCCACTCAGTAAATATAAAAGCTAAATCTGCATTTTTCAGTGCATCTTCAGGATATTTTACATATTGGACTCCTTTAGAAAATAACTTTTTAAAATTATTTATTCCTACAGGATCATATGCATATACATTAGCTCCTTCTTCTAAAAGCATTTTTACATTTGGTATTGATGGAGCCTCTCTTAAATCATCAGTGCCTGGCTTAAAGGTTAATCCTAATACAGCTACCTTCAGTCCTTCTAAATTTCTAATTTTTTTCTTAGCTTTCTTAATAAGTTTAAATTTCTGATTTTCATTTATCTCAATGGCAGCTTTTACTGTCTTAAATTCATAACCATTGTCTGAAGCTAACCAATGGAGAGCCTTGGTATCTTTGGGGAAGCATGATCCACCATAACCTATTCCTGCTTTTAAAAATTTGTCTCCAATTCTGCTGTCATAACTCATCCCTCTTGCTACATCTTCTACATCTGCTCCTACTCTTTCACAGAGATTTGCAATTTCATTCATGAAAGAAATTTTAAGTGCAAGAAAATCGTTTGAAGCATACTTTACCATTTCAGCGGATTTTCTATTAGTCACTACAATTGGCAAATTAAATCTTTCATATATATCTCTTAATACATTTTCCGCTTTCTTTGACTCAACTCCAATTACTATTCTTTTTGCATTTAATGTATCTCTAACAGCTGTACCTTGTGATAAAAATTCTGGATTTGAAGCAACTTCAACTCTAACCTTATTTTTAAGTTTTTCATTTATAAAATTTTCAATGTCATCATTTGTACCAATTGGTACTGTAGATTTCATTACTACAAGACAATCTTTTTCTAAAGAAGCTGCTATTTGCACTGAAACCTTATATACATATTTTAAATTTGCAGAACCATCTGCTTTTTCTGGAGTGCCAACTCCTATAAATACAACATCAGCATCTCTATATGCCTTTTTGTATTCAGTAGTAAAGCTTAATCTTTTAAAATTTAAATCTTCCTTTATAATCTCTTCAAGACCAGGTTCATATATAGGTGATACTCCTCTGTTCATTAATTCTACTTTTTCTTTATCCACATCGACACAAGTAACATTATGACCTAAATGTGAAAGGCAAGCTCCGGTTACAAGCCCAACATATCCAGTTCCTGCAACTACAATTTTCATAACAAATATCCTCTCCCCTGCATATCATTTAAGTATCGGCACTAAATTCCCTATTAGTTAAAATCCTTTTTTTTAAACTTTTACATTCCAAATTAAAAAAATCATTATATCTACCTTTAAATATTCTTGATGGTGATTTTTCTTTTTCCAGTACACAGCCAAGCATTGTGCACCCAATAGTATCTAGTTTTTCCCTAATTGCATTTCCTTCACTTACTTCATTAGCCCCATCTTTTAAAATAAAAAGGCATCCATCACAAACACTAGTAATAATCTGTGTATAGCTTAAATATTCAAATGACGGTACATCTATAATTATGAATTCAAATTCTTTTTCTAGCTGATCAATGACTTTTTTTAAATATTCACTTTTAAATACTGAACTGTACTTGTCCAAGTCATTAGTTCCCAGTAATAGCATTGATAAATGTTCACAATTAGTAGCATAAATATATTTTTTCAACTGTAAATCATTTATATGAAAGCTTTTAATACTTTCCAAAATTCCTACAAGTCCATCTAATTTACAATTAGGATTTTTAACTTTACCTTTCGCAACTAATAGATTACAATCAACAAACAAAGTCTTATTGCCACTTTTAGCAAGCATTAGCGATAAATTTTTAGCTACTGTTGTTTTGCCTTCTATGTCCTTATTACTTGTAATGGCAATGCATTTAACATTTTTATTTCTATAAGCCTCAAACATATTCATCATTCTTCTATACTTTTCAATTATGTTATTTTTATTACTTCTCATTTTTACACCTACTTTTTATTCCATAGTGACTATTACTGGTATTTTCAATAATCTATTTACTTGATATTCATTTCTTATCTTCAAACTATCTAAATAGTACCTAAAAAGTACTATCCCCACTGAAAATATTAGTCCAAATAAAAATCCTACAGAAATATACTTGATTTTCCCTGGAGACACTGGATTAGCTGGTATTTGTGCTGGATCCATTACTTCTATTTTGCCTACTGGAAGTATATTCATGCTTTCTTTAATAAAATTTTTGCAATATACATTTGCAATCTTTGCTACATCGTCTTTATTGCTACTTTCTGCAGTTAGCTTTATTATTTGAGTTTCCCCTGATGATCCTGATATTGGCACAGCTGTTAGCATTTTTGACAATTGTACTTTTGAATAACTATTTAATTTTAGTTCTTCAGCCGTTCTATCTATTACTGCATTTGATTGTGCAACTTGTGCATAAGTATCTACCATCTTTTGATACAATTCAATTTCATCTTGTGTATAACCCTGAACATTATTATTTTTTGCAGCATTTGTATCTCCTTTAACTATTACAGCTGTAGTAGATGCTCTATATATTGGCTTTATGAAGAAGATAGCATTTATTGCCACAATTCCTATACACAATAATGTGAATATTATAATAAACATAATGTTTTTCTTTAAAATCTTTATAATATCTATTAATGATACATACTCCTGCTTGTTACTATTCTCCAAAATTTTCACTTCTTTCATTTTGTTAAATATTTTTTCTACTCATAATCCTTTCAACAAAGTAAGAATCAAAATATTTTTTTCCTTTGTATATTTCATCAATTGCATACATGATTTCTTCTTCACTAGATTTTCCAAATATATATCCTTGAACGCCACACTTTAGTGCCCTAGTAAAAAGCTGACAGTCTCCATAAAAATCTAATATCACAAGCTTAATTTTTATTTCTGATTTAATTATCCAACTAACTAAGTTAAGTTCATCTTCATTATCCCTATGAATATCTAATACTAAAACATCAGCCATATCACTTTTTATATTATTCATTACTTCTCCTACTGTTTTCCCATCATTTTGAATAGTTGTGTTATGATTTTCCCTAAGTATAGCTGCCAATCCCTCTCTTATAACACAATAACTTGAAACAATTAAAATCCTCATACCCTTTATCAAATCCTTTATATTGCATGTAAATATATAAACTACTTTTTACTTTTTTACTCCTCCTTTTTGAAACTTATGTCTTGAAATGATTACGATGTAAATAATACCATTTATTTACAATTAATCCATCACACTTTAGTTTAATTTTTTCTTCTCAGTACCATACTAGGTATAATCTACTTATGCTACTTTAGTGTTATTAATTTATTATCTATCTTGCATTTTTATCTCCAAACAAAAGAAAAAAAGTTCTTATAATTAGCTTTATATCAATCCATAAATTTCTCTCTTTTACATATTTAATATCCAATTCCATCCACTGCTTAAAACCAATTTCATTTCTACCCATAACCTGCCAGTAACAAGTAAGTCCTGGCTTTACAGCAAGCTTTTGCTTTTGATAAAATGAAAACTTTATAACTTCTCTTGGCAAATTAGGTCTTGGACCTACTAAAGACATCTGTCCTTTAAGTACATTAAATAACTGCGGTAACTCATCTATACTAGTTTTTCTAATGAATTTTCCAACCTTTGTTATCCTTGGATCATTCCGAATTTTAAACATAGGTCCCGACATCTCATTTTTATCCTTTAATTTGACTAATAATTCCTCTGCATCGCTAACCATTGAGCGAAATTTATACATCTTAAATACCTTGCCACCTTGTCCTACTCTTTCTTGTGAAAATACAATAGGTCCCTTTGAATCAATTTTTATAGCTATAGCTGTAAAGATCATCAATGGACTTAAAAATATTATTCCTAATAATGCCCCTAAAATATCAATTAATCTCTTTGTTATCACGTATCCTTTGTTCTTCTTATAATCATTTTCACATGTACTTTTTATGAATTTTTCTGCATTGGCCCAATTATCCATACACATGCTCCCTATCTAATTTAAATATGTTTTTATATTTACTCTAAACAATATCACATTTAGAATATTTTTCCATAACGCTTAAGTTTAATTTTTTTGTTACTTTGCACAATATAGTGTTATCCACCTGTAACACCTTGGTGTTATATTTTTCCATATTATTATCAGTAATTTAATTTAATTTTTTGCATAAAAAAATTGCAAACTACAAAAATTTTAAAATAGTAGTTTGCAATTTCTTTTTTTATTTTATTTATAATTCCACAATCTATTAGCATACAGTGCAGCTTTTGTTCTATCTTTTACATTTAGTTTGCAAAATATATGGTTTATATGTTTTTTCACTGTATTCTCTGATATATAAAATTTTTCTGATATACTATTATTAGTCATTCCCTTTCCTATTTCACGAAGTATTTGTTTTTCCCTTGGAGTAAGACTCTCAATTGCTTTAGGCTTAATATTATTATCATCAATCATATTACCTATAAAACAAGAATCAAAACATTTTTTACCTTTATGAACTTGTTCAATTATATGTAATAATTCATCTTCACTGCATTCCCCTGAAATATAGCCTTCAATGCCATATTTGATTGCTTTTATAAAAAGTTCTTCATTATTATTGAAATCTATTATTATAAATTTGCTTTTAAGCCCAGAATCTTTCATCTTCTTAATAAGTGATAATTCATCTTCATTATGCTGATGTAAATCAACAAAAATAACATCAATTTTATGATTTTTAATTATTGTAATGGCTGACTTAATATTTTCTGCTATTTTTTTAATGTGAATATTGCTATTTTTTGATATTATTTCTTCTAACCCTTTTCTTATTAAAACATAATTTGAAACAATAACGACTTCCAATTTAATCACCTCAAAATTTAACTATACAATTAATATAGCACAAATTATTATAATTGGAAACATTTGTTATTGGACTATGTTTTCTTCATTTGAAAATTTACTGGAACTATAATATATAATAGCCCCAATGGCCATTATTAACGAATAAACTAGAAAGCCATAGGATGCACCAGATCTATCCATTACCTTACCAATTGCATATGTCACAATTACTTGTAAACCCAAACTAATAATATTTAAAATAGACATAGTGCGTCCTAAATATGAGTTTGGGACAATTTTCATAATCACAGAATAAGTTATAGTTCTAATTCCAGAACTGCAAATTCCAAATAGAAATACAAATAAAACCGTTAGCTCTATTGTTTTAACATAAAACATTATCACTCCTCAAAATACCGCCATTAAGAAACCTTCCATAATAAGAATTTTAGCTGAAAACTTTTTTGATAATCCAATTACAGTTAATCCTGAAATGCATGCACCTACTCCATAAATCATGTCAACTAGTCCATAAACTGTTGAATCTCCTTTTAAAACTTGACCTACAAAGCCAGGTAAAGTAGTACTTATAGAACATGAAGCTATAAATGGAACATACAGCGTTAATCCTAAAAATAAAATAAACTTATTACTCAATAGATATGAAAATCCTTCTCTAAAAAGTTTTATAAAACTAGCATTATCCTTCCTTTCTTCTATTTTGTATACATCTTCTTTGATCTTAATTGAATTCATTATTATAGCTGCTAATACAAATGTAACCGTACTAATTATAAGAATTATATTAAATCCAAAATACTTATACAAGCTTCCAGCTACTGCTCCAGAAGAGAATAATCCTATTTGCATTGTAACTTCAGCACCTGAATTGATTTTAATTAAATCATTTTCGCTTGTAATCTCCTGCAGCAGCCCCTTTGATGCAGGGAAATATAAGTTCCAGCCCAAGCCATTATTTAATGCTAAAATAAACAAATAATACTTATTAAATCCATATACTGATAACAATATAAAAGGTAACATCACTAGCACTGCACGAAGTATTAATGAAAAAACAATAGTTAATTTTTTTGAAAATCCATCAACTATTGACCCTGCAAATATTGATATAATAAGTCCACTGACAATGTTAACAATTGATACAGCAGCTACTAATTCATTGCTTCCACTTTTATCTAAAATGAACCAACTTGTTGCTGACAAAGTAATTCCAGCTCCAAACTGTGAAATTAAATCTGCTGATAGAAATTTTTTGTAATTATTAAACATATTTTGTACCTCGCTGTTAAGTTTTTATATATGAATAGTTTGATATCAAACTATATTATTAAAAAATTAGAAATTATTATAGACTTTATTTAAAATTCTTATTAAATCCTCCTTATCATTTTCTGGAATATCTAAATACAAAGTCGCTAAAACATCCTTAGATATTTTTTCAAATATTGGCTTTATCTCTCTACCTTTGTTTGTTAAACTTACATAAACAACCCTTGTATCCTCTGTATCCCTTTCTTTTATAACATATCCTAATCTAACTAATTTATCAACAAGTGCTGTAACTGTAGACTTGTCTTTGCCAATTTTTTTAGCAATTTCTGCCATTGTCATTTTAGAATTATTATAAAGTGCATAGATTATATCACCATGTGAAATTGCAATATCACCTATGCCATTTTGAGCCATTTCAGATACAATAAATCTATTTGCCTTTTCTCTAATTTTTGAAATTAACGATATAATATCTCTTTTATTCATACTTGCATTATAGTTTTATATCAAACTAATGTCAATATTTTTACTTAATTTATTTAAAGTATTTTTAATACAGCAAATAAGCACCAATCTATAAAAGATCAGTGCCCTATACTTTAATTTCTAATTATTTACTTGTATTGCTAGCTGATCCTCCGGCTGATGTGTTTGTCCCTGAACTTCCACCTGCTGATCCTGTGCTAGTTGATGCATTTGTTCCTGAGCTATCGGTTGATCCCTTTGTTGACGTATTTGAAGCTGCAGCTTTAGTTGTTTCTGTTGATGAAGCCTTTGAATCTGAATTTACAGTTGATGTTCCAGATTGTTGTGTACTTGTTCCTGTACTAGTTGTTCCACCTTGTGATGATGGGGTTGTGGATGTACTTTTACTTTCATGTGAAGACTTAGCATTTGTTCCTGTATTTTTAGTTGATCCTTGAGTTGATGTTCCTGTACTAGTAGCCGTACCATTTGTTGATGCTGAATTATCAGACTGATTTTGGATTCCGGCTTTTGCATTTCCAGTTTGGGCATTATCAGGGTTTTCAGTTAAAAGAAT
>JAQUXS010000004.1 GCA_028692255.1 Clostridium sp. | reverse complement strand
ACGAGGAAAACAACACCAGGACTTAGAGTGCTTGAAAGGTATGCAGTTAAAGTTGGCGGCGGAGAAAATCACAGATACAATTTAAGTGATGGTGTACTTATAAAAGACAATCACATAGATGCTGCAGGCGGAATAAAAAATGCAATAGATATGGTTAGAAAAAATGTTTCCTTTGTAAAAAAGATAGAGGTTGAAACTGAAACTCTTGAAGAGGTTAAAGAGGCACTTTTTTCTGGAGCAGATATAATAATGCTTGATAACATGGATATAGAAATGGCTCAAAAAGCTCTTAAACTAATAGATGGAAAAGCCATTGTAGAAGTGTCAGGAAACGTTGAATTGGATAATATAAGGGATATAGCTGAAATTGGGAATGTATATATATCTACAGGATATATAACTCATTCTGCTAAAATACTTGATCTTAGTATGAAGAATCTAGAAAGATTATAAATTTAATAATAGAGAAAAAAGTGATCAGCATTTCTGTTAATTAATAGATATGCTGATTTTTTATGTAAAAATATACACTGCTAAACTTTAAACTAAGCTCTTTTGTTATAATAATTTTACGTGTATAATTATTATAAACTTAAATAAATATTGAGTTTTTCATTAGAAGAATGTGAACTAGGAAGGCGATGAACTATTAGATGAAAATTTTATATTATGACTGTTTTTCAGGTATTAGCGGTGATATGAATATGGCGGCAATGATTGACCTTGGAGTACCTTTTGAATACTTAGACAGAGAATTAAAGAAGCTCAACATAGATGGTTATAAAATAATTGCAAAAAAAGATGAGAAAATGGGCATAACAGGAACAAGAGTTGATGTTTTGCTTGAACACCATCATCATCATGAAGAAGAACATCATCACGATGTTAAAGGTGAGCATCATGAACATATGCATGTGCATGACCATGAACATAGGGGACTTAAAGAGATTGAAAGCATTATAAATAATAGTACTTTGAATGATAATGTAAAAAAAATAAGCATGGAAATATTTATGCACGTAGCAAAGGCTGAGGCTAAGGTTCACAATAAACCTCTTTATGAAGTTCATTTTCATGAAGTTGGAGCCATTGACTCAATTGTTGATACAGTTGCAGCAGCTATTGCATTTGATTATTTAAAAGTGGATAAAGTTGTGAGTTCATCTGTGGAACTTGGTGGCGGATTTGTAAAATGTGCACATGGAATTATTCCTGTTCCTGCACCAGCAGTAGTTGAAATTGTAAAGGACATTCCTGTAAAATTGGGGAAGGTACAGTTCGAAACAACTACTCCAACAGGAGCAGCTATTTTAAAAACTATTGTAGAAGAATATAGTGATAATAAAAATTTTAGAATCGAAAAAACATCTTATGGTATTGGACATAGAGATACTGAAATTCCTAATGTATTAAGAGTGTTTTTAGCAGAAGGCGAAGATAATGATAATCCTAATAAATCACAGGAAGCATATATCGTAGAATGTAATATAGATGATATGAATCCAGAGATGTATGAATATGTTCAAAGTGGATTATTTGATTTAGGTGCAGCTGATGTATATTTAAGTAATATAATTATGAAAAAAGGCAGACCAGGTGTAAAATTAAATGTATTGTGTTCAGCTGAAAAATGCAGAGAAATAGAGAAATACATATTATTTGAAACTACAACTTTAGGTGTAAGGAAGTATAAAGTTTTAAAGACAATGCTTGAAAGAAGTTTTCAAAAGGTAGAAACAAAATTTGGAACTGTAAATGTAAAAAATGGCATTTATAATGGGAAAATAATAAAAAGTAAGCCTGAATATAGGGAATGTAGAGAGCTTGCTAAGAAGAATAATGTTTCAATAAATGAAATTTACAAAGAATTAAAATAAGAAAAATATAATGTGAACTATGGAATGTAGGTGGAAAAATGGATTCAGAACATATGAAGAATTTTTTACAAAAGATAAAAAAAGGCGAAATAAGTATAGATGACGGGCTTAAGGAAATAGAAGACTTACCCTATAAAGATTTGGGGTTTGCAAAAATAGACAATCATAGAGAAATGAGAGTTGGATACCCAGAGGTAATATATTGTGCAGGGAAAACAGTAGATCAAGTTGTTAAAATATTTCAATTTATGATGACAAAAGATAGCAATATTTTAGGAACAAGGGCATCAGCTCAAATGTATGAGGAAGTTAAAAAAGTATGTCCTAATGTAGAATACAATAAAATTGCACGAACTCTTACAGTTGTAAAAAATAAAAAAACTACAGATACATATATAGCTGTTGTAACTGCAGGAACTTCTGATTTACCTGTATCTGAGGAGGCAGCTATAACTGCTGAAATTTTTGGCAATAGGGTAGAGAGAATAACAGATGTTGGTGTTGCAGGAATACACAGACTATTTGATAAAATTGATCTAATAAGAGGAGCAAAGGCTGTAGTTGTAGTAGCAGGCATGGAAGGAGCACTTGCAAGTGTTGTAGGTGGACTAGTAGATAAACCTGTAATTGCAGTGCCTACAAGTGTGGGATATGGTGCTAATTTTGGAGGACTGTCTGCTCTTTTATCTATGCTAAACAGTTGCGCTAGTGGTGTAAGTGTTGTTAATATAGATAATGGTTTTGGAGCTGGATACAATGCATCAATGATTAACAAAATTAAATGATTATTTTAGGAGCACAAAATTATGAAAATAATAAGAAAAGTATCAGTTATTTTGATTTGTATAATTACGGTTATTGGTATGTCAGGCTGTTCTTTAAATAGTAATGCAAAAGTTAATGATAGTAAGAGTCAAAAGCAAGTTCAATTAAAAGGTAAAGTTAATATTTGGGCTTCAAGTAGGGATATTAATATATTGAATACTGAGGTTTCATTATTTAAAAAGGAGTATCCAAATGTAACTGTAAATATCACTCCGGTTAATACTGCATCAGTTAAAGATAACTTGTCAAAAATCAGTGGCAATGCAAATTTACCTGATTTTATAACTCTTCAAGATATAGATGTGCCTATAGCTTATAAAGACCTAAAAAATAAAATTACAACCGTGGATAATTTGCCAATAAAGAATGATTCATATATAAAGTATCAAGAAAATAATAATACATTTGGCAATAAAACCTATGCAGTTCCTTGGTATGTAGATCCTCTTTTTATGATCTATAGGCAGGATATTTTAAATTCCTTAAATGTTAAGGCAGAAGATATAAAAACATGGGATAAATATATAGATATAGGATCAAATGGGGTAAAGTCAGCGGGAAAATCAATGTTATCTGTAGATTATTTTAATGATGGAAGTCTTTATGCAGCAGGTATAAATGAGCTTGGCATAAATTACTTTGATGGGAATAATCAGCTGGAGCTTGAGGATTCAATTAAACCTGCAAATCTTGTTCTAAATAGTTTTAATGGTAAAATTCTAGGTAACGATAGTACGAGTGCTGGAAGAGTTGCTGATTTTTCAAGCGGGAAAACAGTATCTATGCTCTGTGACTTGCCAACGATTTATAGCATTGAACATCAGTATCCAAATTTAAGTGGTAAAATTTCAGTGCAGAAATTACCAGCATTTGAACCTGGTGGTAATAGAGATGCAGTTAATTTTGGTGAGAATATAATGTGTTTTAAAAAAGCAGCTTCAAATGAGGCAGCAGGAGTTTTTATTAAATTTATAACTTCAAGCAGCGACAGCGTTAAAATGGAATTTAAAAATTATGGATATATAACTTCAAACACTTCCATGTACAACAGTAATCCTTATTTTTATGGAAATGATAAATTTTATGGCAATAATAGTATTGGGAGAATTGCAATTGATGAGGCTAATGGTTTTATAAACGTAGCTTACAATGAACATTTTGCTACTATAAGGGATACATTGTATAGTAATATATTAAATAGTATTAATTCCAATAAAGATTTAAAGCAGACTATATATGAAGTACAAAATAGCCTGCAGAATTCAAATAATACTAAATAGATTTTGTTTCAATTAGTCTATTGTATACATCAAGTGTTTGCTTTGCAGTTTTATTCCATGAAAACTCATTAGCACGAATTAAAGCGTTTTTTGATAAAACGCTTCTTTTTTTTGTGTCAGTAATTAAGGCGAACAGGGCATCTTTTAGAGAGTCTTCGCTAAGTGGATCTATTAAAACTGCACCGCCTTCAGTAACCTCTTTTATAGAAGGTATGTTAGAAGTTATTACATTTGCCCCACATTTCATAGCTTCTAAAGGGGGAAGTCCAAAACCTTCATAAAGAGAAGGATAAACAAATATTGTGCATGCATTATAAAATATAGGAAGTTCAAATTCTTTAATGTAATCAGTAAATATTATATTGCTAGAAGATGATGAATTTAGACTCATATTTTGGAGATTAGCTATGTCATCATTTTTAGCGCCACATATTACAAGATTTAAATCACCTTTTACTTCAGTTCTTATTTTATCAAAAGCTTTTATAAGGGAATGTACATTTTTTCTCTTGCTAAAGCCCCCTATATATAAAATAAAATGAGAATTTATATTGTAATGTTCACTTACATATTTTTTACATTTAATTTTATCAAGTGGTTTATAAATATCATCTGCAGCTAAGGGGATAACGGATATTTTGTCTTCATCAACGGGAAAAAATTTTAATATATCATTCTTCGAACTGTTTGAAACTGTTATTATACTGTCAACTTCTTCTATTATCCTTGGCATATTCTTTAAAAACTTAATAAGGTATCCCCTTCCAACGGTTTCAGGCATAATATAAGGTATTAAATCATGTATTGTTACAACCTTTAAGCAGTTTATATCTTCACAAAGGCCTATTCCGTTTTGAGAAATATGAAATATATCAATATTATCTTTTTCGATATTTCTAGGAAAATAATATTCTTCAAAAAATCTATGATATCTTTTTGAAGCCATTTTTATATTTGTATTTTTATTTTGAAATTCACTGAACCCTTTACCAGACCAGTATATTGTATATTTATTACTTGAATCTATTGATAAAAGGTTTTTAAGAAGATTTTTTGTGTAGGTCCCAATTCCAGTACCTTTATACCAATTTATACCTCTAGCATCAAAAGCGATTTTCATTTCGTTCTCTCCTAAAAATTGATTAATATGTTACATATATTAATAATATTATTTAAATGTTTTAAATGTGTCATTATTCACACAATTAAAAAACATTTCATATAATAAAAGCGTAATAATGCTTTGCGGAGGCATATATTTGGATAATACAGAATTAATAGAGCTTGTTAAAAAAAATTATGATGTTGGCGATGTGTACAATGCCATAAAAATAAAAAATGTATACAGGCTTAAAGGGTACAAAAATGATTTTAGTCTTAAAATTGTACACTACGAGTATGGTCATTTTATTTTTATTTTAAAGGCTATACTTCATTTAATTGAAAATGGATTTGTAAATGTATCTTCTATAATAAAAACAAAATCAGGAGAAGATTATATTAAAATTGGAGAAGATTATGCATATCTAACACTTTGGATTGATGCAAGGCAGTGCAACTATGATAATCCTATGGAACTGTCATTAGCAGCTAAAACACTGGCAAGTCTTCATATAAAAAGTGAAAATTATAGTTTGACTTCAGAAATGCATCCTAGAGATTATTGGTTTAAATGGCCTAGTACATTTCAAACGAGAATAAATGAAATATTAGATTTTAAAAATAAAATTGGAAATAAAGATCAAAAGACACAGTTTGACTGTATGTACCTAGAAATGATGAATAGTGAAATAGAAAAAGGTAAGGCCACTATAGATAATTTAAAAAGTGCTGGTTATGAACCTGAAATGAAATTAGAGAAAAGTAAAGGTGGATTTTGTCATCATGATTATGCACATCACAATTTGCTCATTGACAAAGAGGGTAAAACACATGTAATTGATTTTGATTATTGTATTCTCGATACACATCTTCATGATTTATCAAGTCTTTTAATAAGAAAGATGAAAAACGGTAAATGGGATCTAGATAGTGCCATTTATATACTTGATTCTTATAGCAGTATATATCAAATATATAAGAAGGATATAGATATCATGGCTGCATTTATGGAATTTCCTCAGGAATTTTGGCAAATAGGTATTCAGTATTATTGGGAACAACAGCCATGGAAACAGCAGAATTTTTTAGAAAGATTGAGTAAAATAAAAGCTGATTTCAAAGAGAGACATGAATTTATAGAAGAATTTAGAAGCTTAAATTATTAAATGAAGTACCATAAATTGAGGTGATATTAGTGGAAAAGGATAAGGAACTTAATTTTTGTGATTATCTTCATAAAAGAAAAATTTATATCGTAGGGACTTTTAATTACACAAATGAAGAAATAGATGAAAACAAAGTGAAAAGACAAATTGATAACATATATATGTTTCATAAAGCAGTTATGGAGTATACAGGTAGTTATACTTCATTTTATAGTAAAAACGGTAAATTAATTGAAAAATATAAAAAGTGGATTAAAAATTTAAAAAGGACGGTTAACAATATTGAAAATAAAAGTGATAAAAGCGTATTAGATAAAATGATATATAAAAATTCAAAATTGTATATTAAGAGAGCAGAAGAGTGCATGGATATTTTAAAGGGCAAGAAGTATATAGAACTTTTAAAGAGAAGTATGAAACGTAATGAAATATGTCTTGGCAATACTTATTTTAATAATATTAGAAATAAGGAGTCAATAGAAATAGGGAGTCTTAATAGGTGCGCTTATAATATGGTTGAAGTTGATGGAGCTTATTTAATTGGAAAACTTAAGAGAAATGGTTATAAATTTGATTATAAAGGATTAATTAAATATTTCTGTGAAGTAGAAGGACTTGGAGAGGACAGTTATATGTTTATTATGGCGCTTGTTTCATATCCTCATGAATACATGAAATACTGTGAAAGGATAAGGTTAAATAAAAAGTTCTTAAAAGATGATTATTATAAAATAAAAATTCAAAATTCAATGAAAAAGGACGGCATTACTTTATTATCGGAGGTTAAAGTATGTTAGATTTAGGATATATTGATAAGGAATACCTATCTAAATACGATCTTGATGTTAAACTTTTTAAAAGTTTTAATATAGAAGTATACGATGTTGTGCCCAGCGGAAGGGTGTATATATTATTTACTGATAAAGGAACTAAGATACTTAAAAAAATTGATTATACTATTGAAGAATTTAAATTTTTAAACGAGGCACTTGCATATATAAAAACAAACTTTAAAAGGGTAAGTAATTTCTTAGAAACTCCTAACAATAAAAAATTTATAAATTGGTATGGGGAATATTATTGTATAATGGATGGAGTTGAGGGAAGAAACTGCGATTTTAATAATGATAAGGACATTGCAAAAGTTGCTAATTCTATGGGGGAAATTCACAAGGCATCTGAAGGTTTTGGGTATAAAAGAAAATATAAGAATAAAAGTGGAACTTTAATAACTACACTTAAAAGAAAAGTGGAAGAAATGATTTTTTTTAAGAAGATTGCAGAAATTTATGATAATAAAAGAGAGTTTGATAGTATATTTTTAGAAAATATAGATCGTTACATTAAAAAAATGAATGATAGCATAGAATACTTAAATGACAAAATATATTATAAGCTTTGCAGCGAAGATGACAAAATAGTATTGTGTCACCATAATTTAAATTGCCACAATATAATAATTAATGATAATGGAGTATATTTTATAAACTTTGAAAATTCTATTATAGATTTAAAAGTTCATGATATATGCAATTTTGTAAATAATGTTTCTAAAAAAGTTTCTTATGATTTTTCGAAATTTAATGTAATTATAGACAATTATTTAACTTCTAATACACTTAACAATGAAGAAAAAGAAGTTCTAATAGGAATGCTTTCTATTCCAGAAGAATTTTATATTTTAGCTAAAAATTATTATAGTAAAAGGATTGAAGAGCCAGAGGAAATCTCAGCTTTAAAGGTAAAGAAGAATATAAAAGAACAGGAAATGAAAATGTTATTTATTGAAAAACTTAAAGAAAATATATAATATAAAAAACTGAGTTAGTTATTAACTCAGTTTTTTGGATTTTTTCATAAAGGTAAGTTCTGCCATTGCAAATATAGTAAAAGGAACTGTTAGTATGAGTCCTATACTGCCAATGAGAGCCTTAAAAATTTCACTACATATTATATTTTCGTTTATTATCTGAAATAATGACATTTTGTAACTTGAAATTGTTATTAGCAGAAGTACTAGTGAACTTCCAGTGTAGGCTAAAATTAAAGTAGTAGTCATTGCTCCTATTATATCTTTACCAATGTTCATACCAGATTTTATTAATTCCTTTTTCGTTATATCAGGATTGTTCTTAATAAGTTCACTCATTGAAGAAGATAAAGATATACCTGTATCTATAAGTGCACCTAAAGAACTTAATAATATAGCTGAGAAAAGCAAATCCTTAAAATATATATGTGAATTTGGAAATAAAGATATTAAAGTTTCAGCATCATCATCACCTATGCCAGTTATTTTAAAAGAATAACCTATAATTAGCATGAAGAAGATTGAAGCTGCCATTCCTGAAACAGTTCCAATAATTGAAGCCAAAGTTTTTTTGTTTATTCCATATATAATTAAATTGTTTAATATTAATAACGCTATGCATGAAATTACAGTTACTAGCAGCGAATTAATACCAAGCTGAATACAAGGAATTATTATTTTTATAATAGTAAAGGTAGTAAAAGCTAAGGTTAAAATAGAAGAAAAACCCTTCCTACCGCCAATAGCTAAAAGTAGTATTACAAAAATTAAAAAGGTTATAAAAAGTCTAAAAAGTCTAAAGAAATCAAATATAAAAACATTAGATATTGTACCACTTTTGTTTTCGTGTATTTCAACATAAACAGTGTCATTTGGCTTTACAGTAATGGATTTCCCACCATCACCTGTAGAGTCAAACTGTGAAAATGTATCTACAGTTAAAATTTTGCCTTTGTACTTTCCCGAAATAATTTTCACGTTTACTTTGTCCTTAGAAGATTTAACAGAACTTTCAGAAGGTATAACTCTTCCACGGGCAGTTACGTAATGTCCAATATTAATGCCTTGTGCAGAAACGGTATAACTAAAAGAAATAATTATAATAAAAGATAATAAAAAGAACCAAAATTTATTCTTCATATGTAAAATAGGTCTCCTTTGCATTAAAGTAACTATTGAAATTCAGGTATAGTTTTAAAAGCAAATCCATTAGCTTTTAAATATTGTATGAATATTGGAAGTGCAGCTGCAGTTGATCTTTTGGCAGCAGCATCATGCATTAATATAATAACGTGATGTTGTTTTCCAATAGTTGATTCAAATCTATTTACAAGATAGTCTTGTGATGCCATAGTACTTCTTTCTGCATCACCATCTAGTGCATTCCAATCAATGTAATGGTATCCGGCATTTGCTATTGCATTTGCAAAACCAGGTTTATTTTTAACGGCAAAAGAGCCATATGGAAATCTTATTAGCCATCTGTCATAGCCATTTTTACCTAAGACTTTTGTCATTGCATCAGAACATTGATTCAAGTCATTTAAATGAGCCTGTGGATTTTTGTATATTATTGCAGGTATATGGCAATAGCTATGCATTCCTATAGTTTCGCCCTGTGCTCTTTCTCTTTTTAAGATGTCAGGATTGTTTAGTGCATTTTTACCTATTATAAAAAATGTAGCTTTTATATTATTACTTTTAAGTGTATCTAATATAATAGGTGTATTGTTAGGAGATGGACCGTCATCGAAAGTTAAATAAGCAACTTTGTTATTGTCAGGTGGATTAATTAATGGGTTAGTTTCATCTCGTCCAGGAGTTTTAGGAAGTAATGCAACCTTCTTGTCCATTTTTTTATGTCTTATAAAATGATGAACTTTTATATTTTTATTTATAGATATTTTTTTCGAATTTTTTAAACCTATAAAATAGGATACAAAAAACAATAAAGCTGCTGTAAAAATTAAAATACAAGCACGAAGTATAATTGACATTGTTGGTTTGCTTAAAAATTTAGATCTCATGTTTTTGCTCAAATCCCCTTAGTATTATTTCAATTTTATATAATATCATTTTAAATTTATTCTAAATTGAATTATACATCAAATAACAAAAATTTTAAAATATATAAGAGATATTTCAAATATACAAATTTTATATTGATAATTGCTAAGAAACTATCTTTAAATTGTATATCTCTAGATAGTTTCTATTTTATTACAAGTTTAGAATGGATTTGTATGCATTTAAAGTAGAAATTGCTGTATTCGACCATTTTAATTTACTGTTTAACAAAAAACCTTTTTTTATAAGATTTTCTCTTAAAGTGGAGTCATCTAATGTTCTGTATAGAGATTCGTATATTTTAAGTTCATCAAAAGGACTTACAAGTACAGCACAGTCTTTTAATATCTCAGGAAGAGATGTAACATTAGATGCAACTACAGGGATGCCACAAGCCATAGCTTCAAGTGGAGGAAGTCCAAATCCTTCGTAAAAAGATAAATAAACAAAAAGTTTAGCACTGTTGTAAAGATATGGCATGTCATTAGTGGAAATAAAGCCAGGAAAAATTACCTTAGAACTTAAGCCAAGCTTTTGCGCCATAATCTTATACTTTTCAAAAGAAGGACCTTTCCTACCAGCAATGACTAATTTTAAATCTGTTGATTTTTTTTCTATAAGTAGTTTAAAAGCATTTAAAAGATTACTTATATTTTTTCTTGGACTAAAACCTCCTACGTATAAAATAAAATCACATTCAGGAATGCCATAGTTATTTTTAATAATTTTCTTGCTTATATTTTTATCTAAAGGTTTATACATATCTTCTGCAGCTAGATATGTTACATGTATTTTATCCTCAGGATATTTAAAGGCCTTTGATATATCCTTTTTAGAAAAGTTTGAAACAGTTATAATTCCATCGCATAAGGATACTATTTTGGGTAATTCATCTTGAAAAATTCGAAGGTATTTATCGCTTGTTGTTTCAGGCATTCTGTATGGGATTATATCATGAAGCGTTATAATAAAGGGACAAATTTTATTAAGTGGAAGACCTACTCCATTTTGGGGTACATGGTATAAGTCCATATTTTGGTCACTTAAAATATTAGGTATATTAACGTCAGACCAGAAATTATTTGTACTTTTTTCATCTAAGTTATTTATGTTAAAGTTATTTGGAAACTTTATATCTAAATTCGAATATTTAGGCATAAACAGTAAATAATCATTAATATTGTCAATTTTACTTAGAAAATTAATTAATTGAAATGTATATGTGCCAATTCCAGTACCACGGTACCATTTGGCAGCTCTTGCGTCAAATCCAATTTTCATTTGCAGGATCCTTTATTAGTACTTCAATCTATTATATTAATATATATATTGAATTGTTAATGTTATTTATAATTCTAAATAAAATAAGTATCTCATATAAATATTTGTATGGGAGGTGATAAAATTGATGCGTGAATTTGAAATAGAAAGACAGTTTAATATTAAAATTGAATCAATAAAGCCCAATAGAGGGGTATATTATCTAAAAACAAACAAGGGGTATAAATGTTTGAAAAAAATTGATTACGGTATACAAAAACTTTTATTTGTATATGCAGCTAAAGAACATCTTATCTCAAAAGGGTTTACAAGCGTTGATAGGTATTGTCTCAATACAGAGGGTAACCCTTATGCACTTGTAAATGAAGATATTTATACTCTTTCAGAATGGATTGATGGAAGGGAATGCAATTTTTACGATAAAGATGATCTTGCAAAGGCAGCTAGAACCCTTGCAATTTTACACGAGAGATCAAAGGGGTATGAACCACCAGAAAACAGTAAACTTAAAACTGATCTTGGAAGATGGTCTCACCTTATGGAAAAAAGGGTGAAATCTTTTGATAAGATGAGGGATATGGCAAGAAAAAAAGGAAGAAAGTCACCATTTGATCTTTGCTATATTAAAAATATAGATTATTTTAAACAGGTAGGTTATAAATCAATAAAAGTTTTAAACAACTCAGATTATTTAAGCTTATGCAAAAAAACAGAAGAAGAGAAGGGGTTCTGCCACCACGATTATACTTATCATAATATAATCATTGACAAGGAGGACAAAGTAAATATTATAGACTTTGATTATTGCAAGCGAGAAATAAGAGTATATGATCTTTCAAATTACATGAAAAAAGTTCTAAAGCGATGTGATTGGAATATAGAATTTGCGAAGCTTATAATTGATGCATATAATGAAGTAAGCCCTCTTGAAGAAAGGGAATATAGAGTATTATTTGCCTTTTTACTGTTTCCTCAACGTTTTTGGAGACTTTCAAACAGATTTTACTATAATGAGGTAAATTGGGGACAAAGTACATTCAATAACAAAATACAAGAAATTGTTGAAGAAAGAGAAAAGTACGATAAATTTATCGAAGATTTTAAAGAGATGTATGAACAAAAAGAATAAAAATTTTTATTATTAAATGAAGGACTATGCTAGATATATGAATTTTATAACATGGTCCTTTAACATTTTTGTATATACGGCATATTATAATATAGATAACTAATTAAGTGTAGGTATAATTATGAAACTAGGAGATATTGTTGTTAGAAGGTCCTACAATGAAGATATTGCTTTTACTATAATTGACATTCAAAATAAAGGTGATAAAACTTTATATATATTAAAAGGTGTGAACCTTAGAATAGTTGCAGATGCACCTGCTAGTGATCTTCAGCAGGTTTTAGATTACAGGTTAGGTAAATACGAACCTGTATTTAATAAAAAAGTAAATGAGTCTATTAAAAATATTGTAGGTAGTAGGAGTTTGGATCCTTCATTAAAAAAAAAATACAAAAATAAAAAAAGAATCAAAATAAAAGGGGTACCTTCTAATTATGATGGTATGAGTTTTAAAAGACCAGGCAGGATACTTCATATTGATGGAGACTCATCATATCTTGAAGTGTGTCTTAAGGTTTATAAACAACTTTTAATTGAAGCGGTGGGAATGGTAATTCCAGAAAGTGAGCAACCTAATAAAATAGTTGATGTTGTAAAAGAAATTAAGCCTGATATTGTAGTAATAACGGGACATGATAGTATGTCAAAAAATATAGTTGACTATACAAACTTAGACAATTACAGGAACTCAAAATATTTTGTTGATTCTGTAACAAAACTTCGTGAATATGAAGCAAATTATGATAATCTTGTTATATATGCAGGTGCATGTCAAAGTTGCTATGAGGCTATAATGGATGCAGGTGCTAATTATGCCAGCTCTCCAGGAAGAGTCCTTATTCATTGCCTAGATCCGGTATTTATATGCCAGAAGATAGCATATGCTAATATTGGCGAAATTGTTAACATGCAAGAGGCAATAAAAGATACTATAACAGGGGCTAAAGGTATTGGAGGGCTTCAAACTCGTGGTAAATGCAGAGAAGGTTACCCTAAGTCAACATTTATTAGATAAAAGGAACCTCAAGGCCTAAATTAAGGGGAGGTTCCATTTGTTTGCAAAAAAATTGCCTTGACAGTTGTACACATTGCTGATAAAATGAAAAGTTTATTTGACAAAAGGACAATATTAATATATAATATAAAATGTGGAAAGAGGGTGTTTCATGTGGAAAGAGTGAACGTTTTAGATTCCATTAAAAAGAATATTGAGGATCATATAGGCCAAAAAGTAGTGCTAAAGGCAAATAGCGGGAGAAAAAGAATCGTTGTAAATAATGGAATTCTTGAAAAGACATATCCAAGTATATTTGTTGTAAGATTAGACTCTGAAGATCAAAGAAAAGTGACTTACAGTTATTCTGACGTATTGACGAAGACAGTTCAATTAGATTTCGCAGGATAAACATAATTTTTTATAGGTTGTTTAAAGTAGCTAGACTGCTTTGAGCAACCTATTTTACTTTCATATAAAATAAAAAAGAAAGATGGTGGGTTCCATCTTTCAACTATGGTATAAAAGGGTATTGAGAATTTATGAGAGGTTATATGGTCAATAACCATGTTCTATAATACTTTAAATAATAGGGTTTGTCAACAAATTTGAAGACTTTATGTCAAAATAAATGTATATTTAAGAAAACATGTTGAAATAAATATTGAAATTAAATTGACTATATTGTAATACTTTCAATAAAATACTTATATTATTATACTAGGTATTTTGTAGGAGGGATAATATGGCCATAGAACTTATTAAAGAAAATATAGAATATGAACAATTTCTAGGTGAAAATACAGCAGATACTGTTGTAAAAGAAGAATATATAATTCCTGATACTGAACCGGATGTACTCAGGATACTTACTGTGGATGCAAAACCTTTTATTTTGAGCAAGGAAGTAATGCAGGATAAAGTCTACATGGAAGGACAAGTTGAGTTTGATGTACTCTATGTTGGAAAAGTAGATGAAAATTTAGAAATTTGTGGTGTTACTTATTCTGCTAAGTTTACAAATTATGTTGAAGTAGAAGGGGCAGAACATAAGATGAGTTGCAATGGACACTGCAACGTGGAACATATGAATTGGAGCATTGTAAACGAAAGAAAAATTGAGATTGAAGGCATAATAAAACTAAAGTCAGAAGTATACAAAAATAATTCACTAGATATAGTTAAGGATGTACAGGGGTTAAAAGATGTTCAATTTTTAAGAAATCTTGCTTCTATGGATAGAACAGCAGGTAGATTTTCAGATAACTTAGTAGCAAAATCTCATATTCAAGTTCCATCTGAAGATCCAGAGATTGCAAGCGTTTTAAAGTGTGATGCTAATATTCACAAGAAACAAGTGAAACTTTTAGATGATAAAGTACAAGTTGAAGCTTTTGTAAAAGTAGATGTTTTATACAAAGGAAAAGATAATGGAGAAATAAATCATGTCTATGATGATGTTCTTGTAAGCCAAGAATTTGAAGCAAGCGGTGTAAACAGTTCAATGGATTATTACGGTGATTTTGTAGTGGACACTTCAAAGTTTACAGTTAAAGAAGATGATTTAGGTGAAAGTAGAATACTTGATGTAGAAACTGTAATTAAAGTTAATTTAAAAGTTCAAAACAAAATGGACATAGATGTTATAGAGGATGCATATTCTCCAGAATTAAATTTAAAAATAGATAAAAAAGATTATGAATTAAATATGGTTTATGGAAAAGCTAGTGCAGAAACTATTGTAAAAGAAAATTTGGAACCGGTAAAAAGTGATAGATCGCCAGTTCAAGTAATGTTTACAAGTGGAAAAGTTTCAGTAACAGACAAAAAAATGGTAGAAGATAAGGTTATGATAGATGGAATTGTTAAAGTATCAGCTATATATAGATCTAGTGATAAAGACAATGCAATAGATGTAATTGAAGAGGAACTGCCATTTAGTTCAAGTGTAGACATACCTGGATGCAAAATAGACATGTCCTGTGCAGTTGATGGGTGCCTTGAAAGTATGGATTCTTCAATCGAAGCTAATACTATAGCAGTAAAGGCAATAGTAGCTTTGAATGCAAGAGTAAATTATAATTTGCATAAGGACTTTCTAGTTAACATTGAGTCAGTTGAAGGTGATAAGCCTCAAAAAAAAGCAAGTGTAACGATATATACAGTACAATCAGGAGATACCCTTTGGAAAATAGCCAAAATGTATTATACAACTACTGATGATATTGTAAGGCTCAATAATTTAGAAAACCCCGATTATATTTTGCCAGGGACGAAACTTATAATTCCAGGTAGAGCTGTATTGTAAAAATTATGTTTTTGCTAGGTAAAGTATAAAGCCTTTAATTATATTTCTAATTTGGTATAATAACTTTATGATTAAATTTTAGAAACATTGAGGGGGCTTTTTTTGTTTAGCAGGGGCAGCAATATTAATATTGAAAGAGCAAATGTGTTAAGTAAAGCATTGCCATACATCCAGGAGTACAATGGTAAAACAATTGTAATAAAATATGGTGGCAATGCAATGATAGATGATGATTTAAAAAATAATGTTATTAGAGACATTGTACTTTTAACTTGTGTTGGTATAAAAGTAGTTGTGGTACATGGTGGAGGTCCAGATATAAGTGGATTTTTAAAGAAAATAGGTAAGGAAAGCAAATTTGTAAATGGACTTAGAGTTACTGATGAAGAAACTATGGAAGTAGTTCAGATGGTTTTAGCTGGAAAAGTAAATAAGGAATTAGTATCACTTATAAATAAAAATGGCGGCGAGGCTGTAGGAATTTGTGGACTTGATGCTAATCTTTTAACTGCAGATAAAGTTAAATGTAATGGTGAAGATATAGGATATGTGGGAAATGTAAAAAGTGTAAATGATGAAATTATAAAACATTGTTTAGATGGTGGATATATTCCAGTTATTTCAACTATAGCACTTGGAGAAGAAGATGGAAAACCTTATAATGTCAATGCAGACCTTGCAGCAGCAGAGATAAGTGTAAAGCTTAAGGCAGAAAAATTTATACTTATAACAGATGTTCCAGGACTTTTAAGAGATCCGAAAGATGAAAATACTCTTATATCTGAAATAAGTTCTAAAGAGATACCAAAACTTATTGATGATAAAGTTATTAAGGGTGGAATGATACCAAAGATAAATTGCTGCATAGGTGCTGTAAAAGGCGGTGTACATAAAACACACATAATAGATGGAAGAGTGATGCATTCACTTTTACTTGAAATATTCTCTAATGAGGGTGTAGGAACTATGATAGTAAAATAGATAAAATACTTATTTTTGGGAGGAAAAAATGTTATTAAAGGCTTATGGAAAAATCAATATATCACTAGATGTTGTTGGTAAAAGAGATGATGGTTATCATTTACTTAAAATGATAATGCAGTCTATAGATTTATATGATGAAATAAATTTGGATAAAATTGATAGTGGTATAGAGATAACGTGTAATAAGCAATATGTGCCTACTGATGAGAGGAATATAGCATATAAAGCTGCAAAAATATTTCTTGAAAAATATAAAATAAAAGGTGGAGTACATATTGATATAAATAAAAATATACCTGTAGCTGCTGGACTTGCAGGCGGAAGTACAGATGCAGCATCAGTTCTTAGAGGACTTTCCAAGCTCTACGATGTACATGTGTCTCCCAAAAAACTTATGAAAATGGGACTAAGTATAGGAGCAGATGTGCCCTATTGTATAATTGGGCAAACTGCTATTTGTGAAGGAATAGGCGAGAAAATTAGAAAACTTAAACCATTTAAAAATAATATACTTGTTTTGGTTAAACCTAAGTTTGGTGTATCTACAAAAGAAGTATATAAGAACTTTGACATTACCAAAGTGTATAAGCACCCTAGAACAGAATTACTTATTGAAGCTATGAAAAAGGGTGATTTAGAATATGTAAGTTGTAATATGAAAAATTTACTTGAAAATGTAACTCTTCAGAAATATCCAACACTTAGAAACATAAAAGAAAAAATGATTAATTTGGGAGCTACTGGAGCTATGATGAGTGGAAGTGGACCAACAATTTTTGCATTTTTTGAAGACATGCAAAAAGCACAGAATTGCTTTTTGAATATGAAAAAAGAATATGAAGATACATTTATAACGAGAACTATATAATAATTTTCCCAATGTAGAAATTATTGCTTTAATAATTATAAGTACGCATATAATTAATTTTTATGGTAATAATTAACAGCATAGGGGGAGTTAAATTGAAAAAAATATTAATGTTTTTATTAATTGTATTTATATTTATAGGTTTTATGTCAAATTATAATAGTTCAAATGAGAATAGTGAAAATAATAATCTTCAAGTTAGTGTGGCAAGTAAGATAATAAGATTTCATGTACTTGCAAATAGTGATTCAACAGAGGACCAAAAGCTTAAGTTAAAGGTTAGAGATAATGTGCTTAAGTTTATTGCACCTAAAATGGCTAACAGTAAAAATATTAATGAGTCAAGGGAATTGCTTAAAAAATATAATAACAATATTCAAGAAATAGCTTCAAATGTAGTAAGACAAAATGGTTACAAATACAATGTTATAACAGAGCTTGGTACAGATGAGTTCCCTGTTAAAAGTTATGGGGATATAGTACTACCACAGGGCAAATATGAGGCATACAGAATACTTATAGGATCGGCAAAAGGACACAACTGGTGGTGCGTAATGTTTCCGCCACTGTGCTTTACTGATATTACAAAGGGAAATGTTGAAATAGATAAGACTAAGGACGAAATGAAAAAAGTACTCACAAAAAATGAGTACGATATGGTAGACGGTTCAAACAAACAAAATGATAAAATAGTAGTAAAATTTAAGATAGTGGAAACAGTAAAAAATATCATAAATAATATAGAAAAAAGATGACAGGGATATGTTTCATTAGTCTCTGTCATCTTTCATAATTGCAATTTCTCTTTTGCACAGCAATGATTGTATTAAATTAAATATATCTTTGTCACAACCAGGCTTCGAAAATTTATTACAATTTTGTTTCATTTCTTGAATTTTTTCTGGAGAAGATAAAAGTTTTTCTACAAGTTCAATACAATTCTTCCCATTACCAAGAGTTATAGCAAGGTTATGCTTTAAAAGAAACTCTTCATTTTTCTTTTCAGGACCAGGTATAGGTGAAATGGTTGCAATTGGTATTTTGCAAATTAGAGCTTCTGTAATAGTAAGGCCACCTGGCTTGGTTATAAGTAAATCACTGCACTGCATGTATTTGTCTACGTTATCTGTAAAACCTAATATGCATGTAGGTGTATTTGATGATTTCTTAATTTCCATGAGTTTAGAATATAATTTTTTATTATTTCCGGAAATAACTATTACTTGAATATTAGATGTTGATTTTGAAATCTGGGAATATACATATGCAATTTTGCCAATTCCAAGGCTTCCACCCATAATCATAATTGTTTTTTTATCAGCTTCCAGTCCAATACTACTTAGAATTTCAGATCTATCATATTTTTTAAAGAAATTAGAGTCCACAGGTATCCCAAAATCAAATATAGAATTTTTATCTATACCTCTATTTATCATTTCAGATTTCATATCGCTGTTTGAAACAATATATGCATCCACATTTGGATGAAGCCAGGAGTTATGCGGCGAGTAATCGGTAAGAATACAAAGAATAGGTACATCTATTTTACCTTTGCCTTTCAATATAGAGGCCATTTCTGTTGGAAATGGATGAGTGCATATTATTATATCTGGTTTATAATCATTAATAACAGGTAGTATTTTATTGGATATTATTTCAATGAATTTATTTGTAACAGAAGTTATTCCGTCATCTCTTTCAGTATATTTGTAGAGCTTACCAAATATTGATGGGTTAATTTGTATTGATTTTAAATAGCTGCCTATTATAAGTTTATCCAAAAGAGGATTTATATATTTTATTGTATCAAGTATTTTAATTTCAGAATTAGGTTGAAATTTTAGTATGTAATTTTTAAGCGCAGCAGAGGCATGCATGTGTCCTCCACCAACTGAAACTGAAAGTATTAAAGCTCTCATTCTATTCACCCTTTAAATTAAATTAGTATATTGTTCTGTAGTCTAGTATATAATTTATATCTAAAATTATATACGTCTTTTAAATTTTTTAAAAGAAATATAACAATATAAAGACAATATTATCTATTATATTATAAATCTTAAAATTAAGTAAAGTTTTTATTTTGCAGCAGAACCACAAAAGAATAAAAGTTTCATATAAGTGGTTCTTTTCTTAAATATATTATACAAGTAAAATATATATTAAAGAGAAGACAATTAATAAGTGAATAATATGTAATTAAAATAAATTAATTTATATTAGGGAGAGATTTAATATGAAAAAGAAAATAGCTATATTATTTGGTGGAAAATCAACTGAACATGAGGTGTCATTAGCTTCTGCAGCATCTGTTCTAAAGAATATAGATTCCTCTAAATATGAAGTTTATCCAATAGGTATAACAAAATCAGGAGAATGGTTTGACTATACAGGAGATATAGATAAAATACAAAATGGAGAATGGGAAAAAGATAATAATTTTAAAAAATCAAATGGTCAAAATACTTTGTTTAGTAGAAAAGTTGATGCTGTTTTTCCAGTGCTTCATGGCTTATGCGGTGAAGATGGAACAGTTCAAGGATTATGTAGACTTTTAGACCTACCATGTGTTGGACCAAATGTTATGTCTTCAGCTGTATGTATGGATAAAGTATATGCTAAATATGTACTTGAACACTTTAACATAAAACAAGCTGATTATGTAGTGGTAACAGCATCAGGATATAAGAAGAATAAAGAAGCTCTTATATCAGAAATAGAAACTAAATTAAATTATGCTGTATTTATAAAGCCTTCAAACAGCGGTTCTTCAGTTGGAATAACAAAAGCACACAACAGAGAAGAATTAATAAGTGGTATCGAGGAAGCACTTAAATATGACAGAAAGCTTTTAGTTGAGAAAGCAATAAATGCAAGAGAAGTTGAAGTGGCTGTTATAGGAAATGATGATCCTAAGGCTGCAGCTCCAGGGGAGATACTTCCTGCAAAAGAATTTTACGATTATGATGCAAAATACAACGATGTAAAGTCTAGACTTTTAATACCAGCAGCTATGAATAAAGATGAACTAAAGAGTGTAGGCGATTTAGCAGTTAAAATTTTCAGTGCATTAGACTGTGCAGGTATGGCAAGAGTAGACTTCTTAGTTGATAAGGATACAGATGAGATATACCTTAATGAAGTAAATACAATACCAGGTTTTACAAGTATAAGTATGTATCCTAAGATGTGGGATGCAGCTGGAAAGCCTTATAAAGAACTTATAAGTGAACTTATAGAACTTTCTTTTGAAAGAGATAACAAATAATAATATTTTGATAATTAAAATATTAATCAATGCACAAAATAATAATTTGTGCATTGATCTTTTTTAGTTAGTAATGAACCTAAATTACATTATACGTGGTATAATATTTAATAAAATTTATAGGATTGAGGGATATAATGAATGATAGAAAGGCTATAATAAGTGTATCAAGCAATCAGATGGAAGACGAAAAAGAAGAACCTATTTCAGTAGTCACTCCAGGACTTTTTTATATAAAAAATGAAATATACTATGTACGATATGAAGAAACTGAAATTTCAGGTATGGAGGGAACAATAACTACCTTGAAAATAAAATCGGATTCATTAACTATGCTTAGAAAAGGTACTACAAATGCAAAAATGGAATTTAAGAAGGGCTTAGACAATGTATCTATGTATGATACTCCTTATGGAACGCTTCAGATTACAACGCATACTAAGGTTGCAGACATATTTATAAATGAAGAGGGTGGGAGTGTTCACATTGAATATGATATGGATATTTCAGGCCAAAAGGTTCCACCAACAATTTTAGATGTTGAAATTAAGGTACAGAAATAAAAAATAATGCATAATGATAATTTAATTTCTGTTTTAAATTATAATCACCTGTTAATAATGTAAATGAGAGGTGGTTTTTATGCTTATGAGTTCAAAGCATGATAAAATAATTGAAATTTTATGTAGGTACATGAATATATCTAAGGATGAAATGTTTAAGATACTAAAAGATAAGGAATGCAGATATATTTTGTTTTTGTTACTTAAAAAATATAGATGCCTTGATATAGATGTTATAAATAATTATTTTCCAAATTACAGCAAAAAATCATTAAACTATAATTACAAAAAAGCACAGGAAAAATTATTTATAAATAGGGAATTTAGAAGAATGTATTTTGAAATAGAGGACGATATAGAAAAAACATTATAAAAATAAAAAAAACATAGAAAAAGATATTTATTTGTGTTAGAATGATATTTATGTTAATTAGGAACACAGAAATACCATTATATGTTTATAGGGTAATTTCTATTATAAGTTTATTTTTTGTGTTTGTCAACAATTTATATATAAATATGCACATAGGAGGATTATAAATGAAAACTACTAAATATGTTTTTGTCACAGGAGGAGTTGTTTCGTCTTTAGGAAAAGGAATAACAGCGGCTTCCCTAGGAAGGTTACTTAAGAATAGAGGGCTTAAAGTATCGATGCAAAAATTCGATCCATATATAAATGTAGATCCAGGAACAATGAGTCCATACCAGCACGGGGAAGTATTTGTTACGGAAGATGGTGCGGAAACAGATTTAGATCTTGGACATTACGAGAGATTTATAGACGAAAACTTAAGCAAAAGTAGTAATGTTACAACAGGAAAAGTATATTGGTCAGTACTTCAGAAGGAAAGAAGAGGAGATTTCTTAGGGGGAACTGTTCAAGTAATTCCACATATTACAAATGAATTAAAAGAGAGAGTTTATAAGGTTTCAACGGAAAAAGATGTAGATGTTGTTATAACTGAAATCGGAGGAACAGTTGGTGATATTGAATCATTACCATTCCTAGAGGCTATAAGACAGATAAAGAATGAAGTAGGCAGCGAAAATTCTTGCTTTATACATGTAACTTTAGTTCCTTATTTAAGAAAAGCAGGAGAACTTAAGACAAAACCTACTCAACATTCAGTAAAAGAACTTAGAAGTATTGGAATTCAACCAGATATAATTGTGTGCCGTTCTGAAAAGGAATTATCACAATCACTTAAAGATAAAATAGGTTTGTTCTGTAACATTAAAGGTGATTCAGTAATACAAAATCTTGATGCTGAAAATTTATATGAAGTTCCACTTCTTTTAAATAAAGAAGGATTAGATGCTTTAGTGTGTAAAAAACTTCAGCTTAAATGTAATGATGTGGACAACTCTGAATGGATAGACATGGTTGAAAGACTTAAAAAACTTAGTGGAGAAGTAAATATTGCACTTGTTGGTAAATATGTTGAACTTCATGATGCTTATATATCTGTAGCAGAAGCACTTTCACATGGAGGACTTGCAAATGGAATAAATGTGAATATTAAATGGATAAATTCGGAAGATGTGAATCATGAAAATGCAGATGAAATTCTTAAGGATGCAGATGGTGTGCTAGTTCCAGGAGGATTTGGAGATAGAGGAATAGAAGGAAAAATTGAAGCTGTAAGATGGGCAAGAGAAAACAAAGTACCTTTCTTTGGAATATGTCTTGGAATGCAGTGTGCAGTTATTGAATATGCTAGGGATGTACTAGGACTTAAAGGAGCACATAGTTCTGAAATAAATCCAGACACAAAATATCCTGTAATTGATCTTATGCCAGATCAAAAGGACGTTGATAAAAAAGGTGGAACTATGAGACTTGGAAAGTATGAATGTAAACTTTCTGAAGATACAAATGCAATGGAAGCATACAATAAGAAAACTATTTTTGAAAGACACAGACATAGATTTGAATTCAATAACGATTTTAGAAATCAGTTAGTTGAAAATGGTCTTGTTCTTGCAGGAACAAGTCCTGATGAAAGATTAGTTGAAATTGTTGAGATAAAGGAACATCCATGGTTTGTAGGAGTTCAATTCCATCCTGAATTTAAATCAAGACCAAATAGACCTCATCCATTATTTAGAGAGTTTATAAAGGCAGCTTTAAATAAAAAGAAAAATGATTAATAGTATTGCTTAAAAAATGGGATTGTCGCACTAAAAAATAGTGCAGCAGTCCCATTTTTACCTCTTACTTTGTCCTTTTATCTTTACCTTTTTTAACTAAAATTTAAATAAAAAACTTATTAAATATAAAAAATAGACGTTTATTAATATGTAAGGACGTGATAAAAATGTGTAAAAAAATAGGACTTATTTTAATAGTTGTTTCTTTAATTTGCATGGTTGGATGTGCAAGCAATAATTCTAAAGGTTCTAATAAGCAAAAAGATAAAAAGAAAGTAAGTAGTATTATACAGCAAGGTAATAATGACAAGTTTAAAGTATCAAAGTATAAGAATAATGTAATTAGTAACAGTAAAACTAAAGAATCTAATAAAAAAAGCCCTTTGAAAACAAAGAATGTTTCAAATAAAGCTTTAAAATCCAATAATGAAGATAAACAAGTGACTTATAAAACTTATAGTAATATAAGATATGGTTATAATATAGATTATCCTGACAATTTTGCCAAAAATGCAAAATTTGATAGTGATGAAGGAATGATACTTCAAGCTAATGATGGAAAAGCTAATATTAGAGTATGGGGAGGAAACAATGTAAATAATTATAATCCCAGTGAGTATTATAGACATGTTTTAAAAAATCAAGAAAATATATATTATAAAGCACAAAGTGGAAAATGGTTTGTACTATCATGGAAAGATGGACAAAATATAGAATATGAAATGTATGTTGTTGGTGAAAAATCTGAAGATGGATATTTAATTGAGTATCCTGAAAGTGAGAAGAAATATTATGATAATGTTATAAAACAAATGGATTTAAGTTTTAAAACTCCATTTGTTGATGAGAGTAGGTAACTGCTAACGATTTTGAGGCATAAAAGAGTTTTATACAAAAAAAGTATTGTTTTATTATAATTTTAAATGTATTATAAAGATGAATGGAAGGAAATTTTAAAGTTTTAAAAATTGTACAGATTTATAAGAAATATTAATCTGTAGTATTAATCATGTCTATACTGATTCTTTTTAAATTCCCTAATTATCTTTTTATATAAAATAAAATATGGAGGTGTTGTCTTTTTGTTTAGCGGTGACTTAGAAAGTTTAACTCTTGTACATCTCAAGGAAATAGCAAAAGGGCTCAAAATAAAGAATTTATCTAAATTTAAGAAAAAAGATTTAATTGAAGAAATAAAAAAGGTTTCACCTGTTTCTATTGAAAAAAATGGTGTTGTACTTCAAGAAAAAATAACACCAAAAACTAGCGAAAATAGTAGAAACGATAAAAATGTCATATCTTTTAAAGAAGTTAAAGAAGTTAAAGAAATTAAAAAAGATAATGAAAAAGAAAAAAATAATAGTAGAGCAAATGTTGTAAGAACTGAAAATTCAGATAAAAATGTTGCGGATAATCACAGAAATAATTCTGAATATTCAAACAACACTAGCAATAATAACAATAATAATAAAAATGAAAGATCTACAAAAGAAGAAAAAGATAATAAGTTTAAAGAAATGGTACATGAATCTGGTTCTGCAAAAGGAGTACTTGAACTTGTAGATAACAACAATTTTGGGTTTCTACGTGGCCAAAATTATTTAACAAGCCCTGATGATATATACGTTTCACCATCACAAATAAGAAGATTTAATTTAAAAACAGGTGATGAAGTATCAGGAAAAGTTAGGACTCCTAAAGAAGGAGAAAAATTCAAGGCACTTTTATATGTACAAAGTGTAAATGGCGAAAATCCACAAAAAGCAGTTGGAAGAAAGCCTTTTGAGAAATTAGTTCCAATATACCCAGATAAAAGAATAAAACTTGAAAAAAATCAAAAAGAATTAGCTACAAGGCTTATGGATCTTATGTCTCCTATAGGAAAAGGACAGAGAGGTCTTATCGTGGCTCCTCCAAAAGCAGGAAAAACTACTCTTTTAAAAACAGTTGCAAAGAGTATTTCAGCTAATCATCCAGAGGTTAAGCTTATAGTTGTTTTAATTGATGAAAGACCAGAAGAAGTTACAGACATGAAAGATTCAATTAATGGTGAAGTAATATATTCAACCTTTGACGAAGAACCAGAACATCACACAAAAGTTGCATATATGGTTCTTGAAAGAGCCAAAAGAATAGTTGAACAAGGTCAGGATGTAGTTATACTACTAGACAGCCTTACAAGGCTTGCAAGAGCTTATAATTTGACTATAACACCAACAGGGAGAACACTTTCAGGTGGACTTGATCCAGGAGCACTTATAATGCCTAAGAAATTCTTCGGTGCAGCTAGAAACATAAAAGAAGGCGGAAGTCTTACTATACTTGCTACTGCGCTTATCGACACAGGAAGTAGAATGGATGACATGATATTTGAAGAATTCAAGGGAACTGGAAACATGGAAGTACATCTTGATAGAAAACTACAAGAAAGAAGAATATTCCCAGCAGTTGACATATATAAATCAGGGACAAGAAAAGAAAAGTTACTTTTATCAGAAGAAGAATATGATGCAGCTTATGCAGTTAGAAGAGTTTTATATAATGAGAATAATACACAGGGTGTAACTCAAAAATTAATAAATTTATTAAGTGAAACTAAAAATAATAAGGAACTTGTAGATATAATAAACAAAGAAAAATGGGAAAGATAAAATCTTTCCCATTAATATTATTACGATATTAGTCTTCTGCTTGTATGTTGTATTTCTTTCTGAATTTCTCAACTCTTCCACCTGCATCAGCAAACTTCTGACGTCCAGTGAAGAAAGGATGGCATTTTGAACAAATATCAACCTTAAGTTCTTTTTTAGTAGAACCTGTTGTAAAAGTATTTCCACATGCGCATTTAACTACTGCATCATGATAGTATTCTGGATGTATTCCTTCTTTCATGTTTTTCACCTCTTTCAAATACATGATAATAAACCATAATATCAACTTTCATATTATATCATATGTAAGAGAATATAGTCAATTTTTAATTGAAAATTGCTCTTTAATAAATTAAGTACATCTGATAAAATATATATGTTTGTATTTATTCTAGCTAAGGAGGAAAAAAGATGTACGGACCTAAGGATCATGGTTGGCTAGAGGTAATAGTTGGACCTATGTATAGTGGAAAATCAGAAGAACTTATAAGAAGAATAAGAAGGGCTAAGATAGCAAGACAAAAGGTTCAGGTTTTTAAACCTGATATTGACATTAGATATAGCAGAGATGATGTTGTTTCACATAGAGGAGAAAAGGAAGATGCAATTCCTATAAAAACAAGTGAAGATATATTAACACTTTTAGATGCTGATACGGATGTAGTTGCAGTAGATGAAGTTCAGTTTTTGGATGAAAATATAGTAAAAGTATTGAACGAAATAGCAGATGATAATAAAAGAGTTATATGTGCTGGACTGGATATGGATTTTAGAGGTGAACCTTTTGGATGTGTTCCAAAACTTATGGCAATTGCTGAGATGGTAGATAAGATTCAAGCTATATGTATGGTATGCGGAAATCCTGCAACAAGAACGCAGAGGCTAATAAATGGTAAGCCAGCAAATTATAATGATAAAATAGTTTTAGTTGGAGCTAAGGAATCTTATGAGGCACGATGCAGAAAGTGCCATGTTGTACCAAAGGAATGAGGGGATAGTAATGGATATGAAACATTCAGTAGGTGGTCAGGCTGTAATAGAGGGAGTTATGATGCGTGGAATTAAAGGAATTGCAACAGCTGTAAGAAAAGAAGATGGTGAAATAGCAGTTGATGTAAAAGAAACAGTTCCATATTCAAAGAAAAATAAGATTTTTTCAATACCTATTATTAGAGGATTTGTTTCTCTTATAGAATCTATGGTTATAGGCATACAAACTCTTAATTATTCCGCTTCATTTTTCGAGGATGAGGGAGATGAAGAGCCTTCTAAATTTGAAAAATTTTTGAGCAAAATTTTTAAAGATAAAACTGAAAAAGTATATATGATTTTATCTATAGCTGTATCACTTATATTTGCAGTTGGGATATTCTTTATAATTCCAACTTTTCTTGCAAATATATTTAAAAAATTGAATGTTAAAAATCCTGTGATTTTAAACCTAATTGAGGGTGTTATAAGAGTTACAATTTTTATTCTATACTTAATATTAATAGGTAAAATGAGTGATATAAGAAGGGTATTTGAATATCATGGAGCAGAACACAAGACAGTATTTTGTTATGAAAATGATGATGAATTAATACCTACAAATGCAAGAAAATATTCAAGGTTTCATCCAAGATGTGGCACTAATTTTATGTTTCTAGTTATGATAATAAGTATACTTCTTTTTTCTCTTACGGGGTGGAAATCACTTATTTTTAGAGTGATTACAAGAATTGTGCTTTTGCCACTAGTTTCAGGTGTTACTTATGAGGTGATAAAATTAATGGGTAGAAGTAATAATGCTATTGTAAAAGCATGCACCTATCCTGGACTTATGCTTCAAAAACTTACAACAAGAGAGCCAGATGACAGTCAATTGGAAGTTGCAATTAAAGCATTAAAAGCAGCGGAGGGTTTAGAATAGATGAAAATTTTTGAAGCTTTAAAGTTTGGATATTCTCTTTTAAAACAAAATAGTATAGATACTTACATGCTTGACAGTCAGCTTTTACTTTGTAATGTTTTAAATGTAGATAAATTGTTTATAATTATGAATAGAGATTTGGAACTAAAAGAGGAAGATGAAATAAAATATAAGCAATTTATAGAACTTAGAAAAAACAAAATGCCAGTTAAATATATAATAAAAAAAGTTGAATTTATGGGCATTGAGTTCTTTATTGAAAGAGGAGTTCTTATACCAAGACCAGATACTGAAGTGCTTTGTGAAGAAGCTATAGATGAAATAAGAAAAAATAATTTTAAATCCATATGCGATGTTTGTTGTGGCAGTGGTGCCATAGGGATTAGCATGGCAAGTTTTATAAAAAATGTTATTGTAGATTGCTGTGACATTTCTGATAAGGCAATTGAAGTTACTAAAAAGAATATAGCAAAGCATGAACTCAATGATAGAGTACAAGTTTATAAGAGCAATCTTTTAAATTTTGCAGTTGAAGGCAATAAAAAGTTTGATGCTGTAATTTCCAATCCACCATATATAAAGGAAGATATAATTCCCACTTTAATGAAGGATGTTAAGGATTATGAACCTTATGAGGCGCTTAATGGCGGGAAAGACGGACTTTTTTTCTATAGAGAAATTGTACAGCAATCAAAATATGTTTTAAATAAAAATGGCAGCTTATTTTTTGAAATAGGATATGATCAAAAGGAAGAGGTTACCAAAATGCTTGAAGATAATGGATTTAAAGATATCAAATGTAAAAAAGATCTTTCTTTAAATGATAGGGTAATAAAAGCTTCTTTCTATTAAAGTGCCACATATAGTGGTTAAGATTAATGTTGTGTGATATAATATACAATTAGTAAATATAAATACGGAGTGATAAATAATGCTTGAAAGACTCAATTTTATAGAAAATAAATACGAAGAACTTTCCATTAAAATAAGTGATCCTACGGTTATAGCAAATCAAAAAGAATGGCAGAAGCTTTGCAAGGAGCAATCTGACATGGAAGTAATAGTTACAAAATATAGAGAGTACAAAAAAGCAACGGAGGATTACGAAGCAGATCATGAAATGTTAGGTGAAAGTTCAGATAAAGAATTTGAACAAATGCTGCAAGAGGAAATGAAAGAATTAAGCGGGAAAATTTCTAAATACCAAGAGGAACTTAAAGTTTTACTCTTACCAAAAGATCCAAACGACGAAAAAAATGTTTTCGTTGAAATAAGAGCTGGTGCAGGTGGAGAAGAGGCAGCACTATTTGCTGCAAATTTATTTAGAATGTATACAAGATATGCAGAAACTAAAAGATGGCAAGTAGAAGTAATGAGTGCAAATGAAACTGACATTGGTGGCTTTAAAGAAGTTGTATTCATGGTAAAGGGAGACAGAGTATTTAGCAGACTTAAGTTTGAAAGTGGTACTCATAGAGTTCAGAGAATACCTGATACTGAATCAAGTGGAAGAATTCATACGTCTACTGCTACAGTTGCAGTTATGCCTGAAGTTGAAGATGTTGATATAGAGATTAATGCTAATGATTTAAGAATAGATGTTTTTAGAGCATCAGGACATGGTGGACAGTGCGTAAATACCACAGATTCAGCAGTTAGAATTACACATATACCAACAGGAATTGTTGTTTCATGTCAAGATGAAAAGAGTCAGCTTAAAAACAAAGAAAAAGGTATGAAGGTTTTAAGAGCTAGAATTTATGAAAAAGCTCAGCAGGAAAGAGCAGATGTTATAGCAGAAGATAGAAGAAGTAAGGTAGGAACTGGAGATAGAAGTGAAAGAATAAGAACGTACAACTACCCACAGGGAAGAGTAACTGATCACAGAATAGGACTTACCATATATAAGCTGGATAGTTTCTTAAATGGAGACATAGATGAAGTTATCGATGCACTTATAACAGAGGAACAAGCACGTAAGATGCAGGGTATGGGAAGTAAGGCAGTTTAATAATTTAATAGAGAATAAATTGCTTTTTAAATTATTAGGAGGAACGTCATGAATATAGATAAAGCTATAAAAAAACAAAACGCTAAAGTAAAAAGATTTACTGCAGTTATGTTGTCTATTTTTATTGGCCTCCCTATAATTTTATATGTTTCAAAACAGATAAGTATATTTTTTACAGCCTATCTTGCTTTGATTGAAGCTTTAATACTTCTTCTTATAACATACAAGCTTGTAAGCAATGAATTAAAGTATAAAATTGATTCTTACAGAATAAAAATACTATTTGGGTTTCCTCAAAAAGATTTGAGAATGTTTTCAGAGAGGGTTCAATTAGTTCATACTGAAAATGATAACTATGATATGAAACTCATTTTGGTAGGAAAAGATAGAAGTAGAAGTCAATATGTAAAACCTATAGAAATAAATTTTTTAAAGGCAAATCCTTATGTTGGGTATTATTATTCAAAACTCAAACAAAGTAATCCTGAAAATGATTATTTTTATACAATAATAAGAAGTGGGGGATATAAAAAATATCCACTATTAAATGATTTGTATAAATACTGCACAAATTCAATTTTTACAGATGAAGCTATAGAACAAATTAAAAAATATAGGAATGTTAATGAATAAATCTCTATATCAGCCAATAAAATGGTAAAGATATGGAGGTGTTTTTTTGTGGAAAAACATATAATTATAACTTTGTTTCTGTGCGTTGTATCACTTTTAGGAACACTTTTGGGGTCAGCATTGGGACTTCTCTTTAAAAAACCAACAAAGGGACTAATGAGTGTAATGATTGGTCTTTCAGGTGGACTTATGATGTCGGTTGTGGTATTCGATTTGCTTCCAGAATCTCTTTTGAAAACGAATTTTGCAAATGTTTTAGGAAGTATTATTTTAGGAATTGCTATTATTTTCTTTGGAGATACTATTTTAAAAGGTAACAAAAGTGTGATAAAAGATGCCACGAGACAAATGGCCCTTTTAACAGCAGTAGGGCTTATGATACATAACTTACCAGAAGGAATTATAATGGGATGCGGCTTTGCGGCAGGAAAAAGTTTGGGGCTAAAGATGTGCATACTAATATCTGTACATGATATACCAGAGGGACTTGCTGTTACAGCACCAATGATAGTTTCAGGAATGGATCCTCTTAAAACATTTTTATATACAGCTGTGACAGCACTTCCAACTGCAGTTGGCGTTATAATTGGAATTTTTGTAGGTAACATTTCACAAAGAATATTAGGGCTAAGTTTGGGACTAGCATCTGGCATAATGATATATGTAGTGCTTTTTAGTATGATACCTGAAGCTATAAAACTAAAGGACGGTTTAGAAGCTAGATTTGGAATATTGTCAGGGGTTATGATTGGGTTTATAATGTGTACAGTTTTATAATACTTTAATTTGACATTAAACTAAATATGATAGTAGTATATAAATATATATTATTGTTTAAGAAGGTGTATTTTAGAAAAGATGGATACAAAAATTGAAATATTAGATGTTAATAATTTAGATAAAAAAATTATATCAGATATTGGAGAGACGATAAGGAAAGGTGGGCTTGTAGCATTCCCAACTGAAACAGTTTATGGACTTGGAGCAAATGCACTGGATGCAAATGCTGTAAAGAAAATATTTACTGCAAAGGGAAGACCTCAAGACAATCCACTTATTGTACATATATCTGATTTCGATGAAATAGATGACCTTGTAAGTGAAGTGCCTAAAATAGCTAAAAAGCTTATGGAAAAATTTTGGCCTGGACCAATGACACTTATAATGAAAAAAAAATCAATAATTCCAGACACAACATCTGCGGGTTTGGATTCTATAGGAATAAGGATGCCAAGTGATGTAATAGCAAGAGAAATAATAAAGGCATCTAAAACTCCTATAGCAGCACCATCTGCAAATATTTCAGGAAGACCAAGTCCAACTGATGTAGAAAGATGTATAGAAGATATGAATGGAAAAATAGAGTATATTGTAGGGGGAGAAAACTGTAAAATAGGTGTGGAATCAACTATAATAGACTGCACAGTTTCTCCAGCATGTGTATTAAGACCAGGTGGAATAACACTTGAAATGCTTAAAAAAGTTGACGAAAAAATATACATAGACAAGGCTATAATGGAAAAACCAAAGGGAGACTTTAAGCCAAAGGCACCAGGAATGAAATATAGACATTATGCACCAAAGGCACCTGTAAAAATAGTAAGTGGAGATACAAAAAAAACAGTTGCAAAAATCGATGAAATAGTGCAAAATTATATAGGTGAAGGTAAAAAAGTAGGCATTATGGCAACAGATGAAACTATGGATAAGTATGATAAAAAAGCTGTGATAATGTCCCTGGGAAGCAGAAAAGATATGATGAGTATAAGCAAAAATCTTTTTGAAACTCTAAGGAGTCTTGATGATAAAGAGGTTGATGTAATACTATCAGAAGCTTTTGAAAAAAAAGGCCTTGGAGTTGCAATTATGAATAGACTCAATAAATCTGCAGGCTTTAATATAATAAACGTTTGATTTAAAATTAGGAGGAGACATGAATATACTATTTGTTTGTACTGGAAACACATGCAGAAGCTGCATGGCTGAAGTTATTTTTAATGATATATGTGATGTTAAAGATATAAAGGCATTTTCAGCAGGAACAAATGCTATAGTTGGAAGTAAAACATCCAACAATTCAGCACTTATTTTAAAAAAAAATTTAAACATTGATATTTCAGATAGAAAAGCTGTAAATATAAATGAAGCTACAATTAAAAATGCGGATTTGATATTAACAATGACAGAATCGATTGCACATATTTTAAAATCAAAATATCAAAATTTAACAGTGAGTGCACTAAACAAATATGTTTCTTTAAGTGGCGAAATTCCAGATCCATATGGTCAAGATTTAGATGTTTATCAGTATACTTTTGATAATCTTAAATATAGTATAAAGTTACTTATCAAAAAAATAAAAGAAGATAAAGGTATTTAACAGTACATTTGTCTTCTTTTTTTGCAAAGATATATATAAAATATAAATTATAATAAAATTGGGAGGTAGTCAAATGAAAATAGCATTAGGCAGTGATCATGCAGGATTTAGTTTGAAAAACATAATAATAGAACATCTTAAAGAAAAAGGTATTGAATTAAAAGATTTTGGAACATTTACTTCTGATTCATGTGATTATCCTGATTATGCATATGCAGTTGCAAAAGAAGTTGCTGATAAAAACTTCGATTGTGGAATACTTGTTTGTGGGACAGGAATAGGAATCAGTATAGCTGCAAATAAAGTAAAGGGTATAAGAGCAGCAGCTTGTTCAGATACATTTTCAGCACATGCATGTCGTGAACACAATGATGCAAATATAGTTGCAATGGGAGAAAGAGTAGTTGGACCAGGACTTGCAATTGATATTGTAGATACATTTTTAAATTCAAAATTTCAAGGTGGAAGACACCAAAAGAGAGTAGATAAAATTATGGAAATAGAAAATAAAAGATAATTTCTAGGAGGAGAAAAAAATGAGTAAAGTAACACAAATAGCACATCCATTAATATTACATAAACTATCACTTATAAGAAGCAAGGATACAGGTTCAAAGGATTTTAGAGAATTAGTAGAAGAAGTAGCTATGCTTATGGCATATGAAGTAACACGTGATATGCAGCTTAAAACTGTAGAAATTGAAACGCCAATATGTACTACAAAATGCAAGATGCTTGCAGGCAAAAAAGTTGCAATAGTTCCAATACTTAGGGCAGGACTTGGAATGGTAAACGGAATGTTAAAACTTATCCCAGCTGCTAAAGTTGGACATATTGGAATGTATAGAGATGAAAAGACACTAGAACCTGTAGAATATTTTTGCAAACTTCCACAGGACATAGAAGAAAGAGAAGTAATAGTAACTGATCCTATGCTTGCAACTGGTGGATCAGCTATTGATGCCATTACTCTTTTAAAGAAAAAAGGTGCAAAATATATAAGGCTTATGTGCCTTATTGGAGCGCCAGAAGGTGTGAAAGCAGTTCAAGAAGCACATCCTGATGTTGACATATACCTTGCTTCAATAGATGAAAAATTAAATGAAGATGGTTATATAATTCCAGGACTTGGAGACGCTGGAGACAGACTTTTCGGAACTAAATAATATTATTAGGCTGTTGAATAATTGTTTAACAGCCTAATTTTTTTAATATTAAAAGGGACTAAAATTAAATAAGAGAAATTTTTTGATTAATGATATAATATATTAGAAGATTTATATATTAGTACATATTATTTAGCTCAGAAAGGAAGATATATGTTGCAGCGAAGGGATAAAAACAATTATTATCTTGATATTGCAGAGACAGTATTAGAAAGAGGAACTTGCCTTAGAAGAAATTATGGCTCTATAATAGTTAAAAACGATGAAATAATCTCCACTGGTTATACAGGAGCACCAAGGGGTAGAAAAAATTGCTGCGATCTTGGAGTTTGCAAGAGAGAAGAATTAAAAGTGCCAAGAGGTGAGCAATACGAACTTTGCAGGTCAGTGCACTCAGAGGCAAATGCAATAATAAGTGCATCGAGAAAAGACATGATAAATAGCACATTATATCTTGTTGGGATAGAGGGTAAAACAGCAGAGTATGTTAAAAATGCAAACTCTTGTACTATGTGCAAAAAGCTTATAATAAATGCTGGAATTGATAAGGTTGTTATAAGAGATACTAAAAATGATTATAGAATTATTGATACAAATCAGTGGATTGAAGAAGATGATTCCTTTAATTTAACTAGTGGATATTAATAATTTTACTATAGAACATATGAAAAGGAAGATAATATGGATAACTTATATTTGATTGCATTGCTCTCAATATTTATATCAGCTATAAGTACTCCTTTGGCTAGAAAACTTGCGTTTGTTTTTGATGTCATTGATGTACCCAAGGATAACAGAAGAGTACATAAAAAGCCTATACCTAAATTGGGAGGACTTGCAATATATGTTTCTTTTGTAATAATGGTATTTGTAAAAAAAGGACCATTAGATTTATTTGAAATTGGAATAATTGTTGGAGCTACAATTATTGTAATTGGAGGACTTATTGATGATAAGTATAATATAAAGCCTTGGCAGAAACTTGTTTTTCAAGTAGTTGCTGCAGGTATTTTAATTTGGTCTAATACTATGATTTCAATAATTACTAATCCAATAAGTGACAGCCATCCAGTTATAGTTCTCTGTAAGTATATTTCGATACCTATAACTTTAATGTGGGTTGTAGGTGTTACTAATGCATTTAATTTAATTGATGGACTTGATGGACTTTCGGCAGGGCTTGGATTTATTGCTTGCATTACAATGGCAATAGCAGGTATTCTAAGTGGAAAGGTAGAAATTGAAATAATTACACTTACAATTATACTTGCTGGAGCTATACTTGGATTTTTACCATTTAATTTTAATCCCGCCTCAATATTTATGGGAGATACAGGTGCACAGCTCATTGGATTTTTACTGTCGGCAATTGCTATGAAAGGTGCAATAAAATCTGCATCAGCATTTGTTTTAGCAGTTCCAATACTTGCTCTTGGACTTCCAATATATGATACTATATTTGCAGTAATAAGGAGAAAAGTTAATGGTAGATCAATAGTTCAAGCGGATAAGGGACATCTACATCATAGGCTTTTAGCAATGGGATTAAGTCAAAGGCAAGCGGTAATTGTAATGTATATCATAAGTGCAGTACTTGGAATACTCGCAATAATTGTAATGCAGCTTACAAATAAAAGGGCATATATGGTTTTAACATTTGTTTTAATATTAATTGTATTTTTAGCATGGAAACTTGGATTATTTAAACATAAAAATTAGTTTTGCTTTAGGAGGAAGAAAATTGAGTAAGATAAAAGTTATAACTATTTTTGGCACAAGACCAGAAGCTATAAAAATGGCTCCTCTTGTTAAGGAATTAAAAAAAAGAAATGAAATTGATGTGAAGGTCTGTGTAACAGCACAGCATAGGCAAATGCTTGATCAAGTACTTGAATTATTTGATATTGTTCCAGATTATGATCTTAACATAATGAAAACTAAACAGACATTAACAGGTATAACAACAAAAGCTCTTGAAGGGCTTGAAGAAATTTTTGAAATTGAGAAACCAGATATGGTTTTGGTTCATGGAGATACAACAACAACTTTTGCAGGAGCACTTGCGGCTTTTTATAAAAAAATTCCAGTAGGTCATGTTGAAGCAGGACTTCGTACTTTTAACAAGTATTTCCCATTTCCAGAGGAAATGAATAGAAAACTTACAGGATCACTTGCAGAATTACATTTTGCACCAACTGTAGGTTCAAAACAAAATTTGTTAAATGAAGGAGTTAAAGGAGAAAATATATACATAACAGGAAACACTGTAATAGATGCTATGAAACATACCGTTGAAGATGGTTATAAATTTGACAATGAAGAGCTTAATGAGCTAGATTACAAAAATAAAAAAATAATAATGGTTACAGCTCACAGAAGGGAAAATTGGGGAGAGGGAATTGAAAATATATGCAAGGCACTCAAGAGAATAGTCACTGAAAATGAGAATGTTGAAATAGTATATCTTGTTCATCTTAATCCTATTGTTAAAAATGTTGTATATAAATATCTTGATGGTGTTAAAGGGGCACATCTTCTGCCACCACTTGATACAAAGGAAACTCATAATTTAATGAATAAATGTTTTATGGTAATGACTGATTCAGGTGGACTTCAAGAAGAGGCACCACATTTAGGAAAGCCAGTTCTTGTTTTAAGAAATGTAACTGAGAGACCAGAAGCTGTTGAAGCTGGCACGGTAAAGCTTGTTGGAACTGATACTGAAAAAATTGTAAATAATGCTGATGAATTAATAAAAAACAATGATAAATATTTACAAATGAGTAAAGCTATAAATCCATATGGTGATGGACGCGCTTCAAAGAGAATTGCAGATGCTATTTTAAATTACTTCAGTGTAAAAAAAGTTAAAATAGATGAGTTTAAAGCAGGAGATTAGCTTTGTCTAATTTTTAACAAAAAAACGTTGATAAAACGTTTTTTTATAGTTATAATTAAAATGTAAACGGTAAATCTTTAATTATAACCATAATTTGGGGAGGTAGTTTATATGAGAAATGTAGTAATAGCAAGTGCAGTAAGAACACCCGTTGGTTCATTCGGGGGAAGCCTTAAAAATATACCAGCTGTTGACCTTGGCGCATTAGTAATAAAAGAAGCAATTAAAAGGGCTGGTATAAAGTCAGAATTAGTGGATGAAGTTGTAATGGGTAATGTTCTTCAAGCAGGACTTGGACAAAATCCAGCAAGACAAGCTTCTGTAAAAGCAGGAATACCTGTAGAAGTGCCCTCTTTCACTATTAACAAAGTTTGTGGATCAGGACTTAGAGCTGTATCACTTGCAACTCAAATGATAAAAGCAGGTGATGATGATATAGTCATTGCTGGAGGAATGGAGAATATGTCAAGAGCACCATTTTTGGTAAATGGGACAAGATGGGGAACAAAAATGGGAAATCAAACTTTTGTAGATGAAATGATTACAGATGGTTTATGGGATGCTTTTAACGATTACCATATGGGAATGACTGCTGAGAATGTTGCGGAAAAATTTGACATAACGAGAGAACAACAAGATAGATTTTCAGCAGAATCACAAAGAAGATCTGAAGCTGCTATAAAATCTGGAAGATTTAAAGACGAAATTTTACCTGTTACTGTACCTCAGAGAAAGGGAGATCCAATAATATTTGACACGGATGAATTCCCTAGATTTGGAACAAGCTTTGAAAAATTATCAAAACTAAGACCTGCATTTAAAAAAGGTGGTACAGTTACAGCAGGAAATGCTTCAGGGATAAATGATGGAGCAGCAGCTTTTGTAGTTATGAGTGAGGAAAAGGCTGAAGAACTTGGAATTAAACCTATTGCAAAGATAGTTTCTTATGGTACAAAAGGAATTGATCCTAAGATAATGGGATATGGACCTGTTGAAGCTACTAAATTAGCTCTAAAAAAGGCAAATCTTAAAGTAGAAGACTTGGATCTTGTGGAAGCAAATGAAGCTTTTGCAGCACAATGTTGTGCAGTTGCAAGAGACTTAAAGTTTGATATGAGTAAGGTTAATGTAAATGGAGGAGCAGTTTCATTAGGACATCCAATTGGTGCATCAGGAGCTAGAATACTTGTTACTCTTTTATATGAAATGCAAAAAAGAGATAGCAAAAAAGGTCTTGCAACACTTTGTATAGGTGGAGGACAAGGAACAGCGATTATTGTCGAAAGATAAAATGTGAATTTTTTGTTAATAAAGGAGATGTTAATTTTACATCTCCTTTATTATTTATTTAATAGTTTATAAATATTAAGAAAAATGCATAATAAATTATTTATTTATGAATTTTTGGTACAAAAAATTATCATATTATCAAGCAGATGAGCTCGTTTACAATAGACTATTAGTACAAATAAACAGAAAATAATGAATTATTAAAAAAATGAAGCCGTGGAAAAAGTATAATCATAATGAAGATATTCGAATATATAGCTATTAATAAGATGTATTACAGAGATAAAGTAATGTGAACCTTAATTAATGCATAATTTGACTATTTATCATATTTTAAATAAAAATAACTTAGATATATAATTTATATATCCTATGAAAATGGTGGGTGAGTCTATTTTTGGATGCACAAATGAAACAAATTTTAAAAAAAGTCTATATATTTGATATTATTATTGCAATAATATCTTTTATAATATCTTATGTTTTTTTCAAAACATACGATTACTTAGTTGTAACAGGTTTACTCTTAGCTGCCTTTAATTTCTTGATAAATGCAATTACAACAACTATTATATTATCAAGTGGAGGCAGAAAGATGCAAGCTATAATTGCATCGGCAGTAAGAATTATTATTACGCTATGTATTGTAATAGTACTATGCGGTAATGATAAGTATAAGTATATAGCTATGATAATAGGATACACTCTTCATTATTTAGCTGTTACTCTATATGGATTAACAATAAAAAAGTAGGAAAGGAAGTGATTATATGGATTTGAATGCCCAAACAGTGTTTAACTTACATATTGCAAACCATTCTTTTGGAGTTTCAACAAGCATAGTAACTCAATGGTGTATTATGGTTATCATAATGGTTTTAGTTTTTGCTTTAACAAGAAACCTAAAAAAGGTACCAGATAAAAAGCAAAGTATTGTAGAAATGATTGTTGGAATGTTTAATGGGTTGGTTGAAGAAAATATGGGAAAAAAGTATAGAAGTTTTATACCTTTCATTGGAACCATGGGGGTGTTTTTATTCTTTTTAAACCTGTCAGGGTTAGTTGGAGTTGAACCTTCAACAGAAGACATCAATGTAACAGCAGCATTTGCGTTAATAAGTTTTGTTGTAATTAATGGTAATGCTTTTATAAAGGTTGGATTAAAGGGATATTTAAAAGATTTAGTAAAACCATTCCCATTAATGTTACCTATGAATTTACTTGAAAAGATTACTCTTCCTATTTCATTGTGTCTTAGACTTTTTTGCAACATGTTAGTAGGGGCAATTATAATAGGTTTATTTTATCAATTGGCTATATATCTAAAGTATGTTCTCGCATTTGTAGGCCCAATACCATTACATTTCTTCTTTGATTTGTTTGATGGTATCATACAGGTATATATATTTATGATGCTTACTATGCTTTATACAAGGATGGGCGCAGAAGAAGAGTAAAAACAAACTACATCATTTTATAATGATGATAGAAATTAGATTTTTAAATAATCGTATCTTAAGGAGGAAAAATTAATGGATTCTAAAACTTTTATTGATGGAATGTGTGCTGTAGGTGCAGGTTTAGCTGCAATTGGATGCCTTGGCGGTGGTGTTGGTATAGGTACTGTTACTGGTAAAGCTGTTGAAGCTATTGGAAGACAACCAGAATCAAGAGGATCTGTAACATCAACAATGTTTATAGGTTTAGCTTTTGCAGAAGTTACATCTTTATATGCTTTACTTATTTCAATATTACTATTATTCGTAAAATGGGCATAATATTGTATATAAAAGAATAAGCCTGAAGGGAGGCTTTTGAGTAGATGAATGTAAATGTATTTACAATCTTTGCAACTATAGTGAATTTCTTTATTCTTATGGCATTTTTAAAACATATTTTATTTGATAAGGTTAATAAAGTTATTGATGATAGAAATAGTGAAGTTAAGAGCACTATTGATAAGGCAAATTCAGATAAAAAAGAAGCAGAAGTTTTAAAAGTTGAAACTAAAAAGAATTTACAGGAATCAAAATCACAAGGAAAAACAATAGTTGAAGATTATAAACAAAAAGCTGAAAAGGTATCAGAGCAAATTAAAAGTGAAGCTTCTAATGAGGCTGAATTAATTAGAACTAGAGCAAGCAAAGAAATAGAGAGAGAAAGAGCAAAGGCAGAAGATGAACTTAAGAATAATGTAGTTGATCTTGCTGTGAGTTTATCTTCAAAAGCTTTAGAAAAATCTATAAATGAAGAAGAACATAGAAGACTTATTAATGAATTCATAGCTAAGGTAGGTAATTAATTATGTTTGAATATCTAGCTAGAAGATATGCAGTTGCACTTTATGAAGTAGCTGCAGATAAAAATGAAGTGGATGAGTATATTGATAATTTAAAACAAATAGAGAAACTTATAAAAGGTAACTCTGATTTAGATGAAATAATAAACCATCCTAAAGTAAGTACTTCTAAGAAACAAGAAATTTTTAAAGGTATTTTTGAAGGAAAAATAGAAAAAGAAATGCTCTCTTTCTTGCTACTACTTATAGAAAAAGATAGAATTAGTGAACTTTCTGATATTGTTCTTCAGATGGAAATTGTCCGTCATGAAAAGAACAATGAGGTTATTGCAGTAGTTAAAACTGTTGTCTCATTAGATGAAAGTGAAAGAACTTCTCTAATTAATAAACTTAAGGAAAAGTATGATAAAAAGATAATATTAAAAGAAACTATTGATAAAAACATACTTGGTGGAGTTTACGTTAGAGTTGGCGACGATGTTATTGATGGTACAATCAAGTATAAACTTGATGAAATGAAAAAATTAATGCTTATAAGAGGATAGAGGTGAGCCTATGAACATAAAACCTGAAGAGATAACTTCAATTATTAAAGAACAAATTGAAGGTTATGATAATAAAGTTGAATCTGTAGATTCAGGTACTGTAATTCAAGTTGGTGATGGTGTTGCCAGAGTATATGGACTTGAAAATTGTATGTCTGGAGAACTTCTTGAATTCACAGATAATGTATATGGAATGGTAATGAATCTAGAGCAGGACAATGTAGGTTGTGTTTTACTCGGTGATGATGAAGGAATTAAAGAGGGCGATGTAGTTAAGAGTACTGGAAGAGTAGTCGAAGTCCCTGTTGGAGATGCTATGATAGGCAGAGTTGTTGATTCATTAGGAAAGCCTATTGATGGTAAAGGTCCAATAAACACTACAGAACATAGGCCAGCAGATGTAGTTGCGCATGGTGTTATTGAAAGAAAATCAGTTAATGAGCCACTACAAACTGGTATTAAATCAATTGACTCAATGATCCCTATTGGTAGAGGTCAAAGAGAACTTATTATAGGAGATAGGCAGACAGGTAAAACTGCCATAGCTATCGATACTATATTGAATCAAAAAGGTCAAGATGTTATATGTATTTATGTTGCAATAGGACAAAAACAGTCAACAGTAGCACATATATATAATACACTTACACAAAAGGGAGCTATGGATTATACAATTATAGTATCCTCAAGTGCATCAGAAACAGCTCCACTTCAATATTTAGCTCCATATTCAGGGGTAACCATGGGAGAATATTTCATGGATCAAGGTAAAGATGTTCTAATAGTTTATGATGATTTAACAAAGCATGCAGTTGCTTATAGAACAATGTCTCTTCTACTTAAGAGACCACCAGCTAGAGAAGCTTATCCAGGAGATGTTTTCTATCTTCACTCAAGACTTCTTGAAAGAGCTGCAAAGCTTTCTGATAAATTAGGTGGAGGTTCAATAACAGCACTTCCAATAATTGAAACACAAGCTGGAGATGTTACAGCTTATATACCAACAAATGTTATTTCAATAACAGATGGTCAGATATTCCTTGAAACAGACCTTTTCCATGCAGGACAAAGACCTGCTGTTAATTCAGGTATTTCTGTATCAAGAGTTGGTGGTAGTGCTCAGATAAAAGCTATGAAACAAGTTGCAGGAACATTAAGACTTGAACTTGCACAGTATACAGAACTTGCTTCATTTGCACAATTTGGTTCAGATCTTGATAATGAATCAAAGAGAAGACTTGAAAAAGGAAAAAGAGTTCTTGAAATATTTAAGCAGGATCAATATCAGCCAATGTCTGTTGAAAAACAGGTAATGATTATATATGCAGCAGTAGAAAATCATTTGAATGATATTGATATTTCAAGAATTAAGGAATTCGAAATTGGTTTCCTTGAGTTTATGGATACACATCATAGAGAAGTTGGAGAAGCAATTCTAACTAAAAAAGTTCTTGATGATGATTTAAAGAAAATGCTCAATGATTCTATTGCAGAATATAAAAAAGTTTTTTAATAAAGGCATAGTGTTATCTATGCGGGAGGTGTAGTATGGCAGCAGGACTTCTTGCAATTAAAAAAAGAATTAAGTCTGTAACTAATACTAAGAAAATAACTAACGCCATGGGGCTTATAGCCACCTCTAAATTAAGAAAAAGCAGAAGGAATCTTGAGTCAAATGAAGGTTATTATAATTCTTTTGAAAGTATTATGAAAAGTGTTGCACAAGGCGTAGTAGGTAATAATCTATATGTTAAAGGTAATGGAAGTAAAAAGAAATTATATATAACAATGACTTCTGATTCTGGACTTTGTGGAGGTTTTAATTCAGTTGTTGTTTCTGCAACTATCGAAAAGATAGAAGGGGACAGAGAAAATTGTGCCATAATGTCTGTAGGACAAAAGGGAAGATCATATTTTAAGAGATTAAAATATGATACTGTTGCCGAGTATGTTGACATACCTGACGAACCAGCTCTTAAGGACGCAAAAACAATTGCTGAGCATGCTTTAAGCCTTTATAAAAAAGGCGAAGTTGGCGAGGTTCATGTAATATATACTAAGTTTAAATCCACAGTGAAACAAGAAATTGAGGATAAACTTGTATTACCATTACCTGCTGAAGATAAAAAAGGTAGTAGTAGTGGTGAATTTGAGCCTGAAGCAGGTGAATTACTTGAAGGAATTTCAAGTGTTTATTTGAAAGCTCAGATATTCAATTATTTATTGAATTCAAAAGCCAGTGAACAGGCTTCTAGAATGACTTCAATGGATAGTTCAACTAAGAATGCAAATGATTTATTGGATTCTTTGAATTTGAAATATAATAGAATAAGACAGGGTGCAATAACCCAAGAAATAACTGAAATAGTTTCAGGAGCACAAGCTCAGGAGTAATAAGGAGGGGAATAAGCTTATGCCAAATAATGTTGGTAAAGTTGTTCAGGTAATAGGACCTGTTGTAGATGTTAAGTTCAATAGTGAGAACCTTCCTAATATATATAATGCGTTAGAGATAGAAATGGCTAATGGAACAAAGATCATTGCTGAAGTAGAACAACATATAGGTGATGATATAGTAAGAGCTATTTCTATGGAAGCAACAGAGGGATTAAGAAGAGGAGCAGATGCAGTTGACACTAAAAAGCCAATTACTGTTCCAGTTGGAAAACCTGTACTCGGACGTTTATTTAATGTATTAGGTAAAACAATTGATGAAGCTGGAGATTTTAAGGATGATGAATATTATTCCATACATAGGCCAGCTCCAAGTTTTGAAGATCAATCACTACAAGCAGAAATGTTTGAAACAGGAATTAAAGTTATAGATCTTTTAGCACCTTACCAAAAAGGTGGTAAGATAGGACTATTTGGAGGTGCTGGTGTTGGTAAAACAGTTCTTATTCAGGAACTTATAAACAACATAGCAAAAGAACATGGTGGTCTATCTGTATTCACAGGTGTTGGAGAAAGAACAAGAGAAGGTAATGATCTTTATTATGAAATGAAAGAATCTGGCGTTATTGATAAGACAGCACTAGTGTTTGGACAAATGAATGAACCACCTGGTGCAAGAATGAGAGTTGCTCTTACTGGTCTTACAATGGCAGAAAAATTCAGAGATGAAGGACTGGATGTTCTTTTATTTATAGATAATATATTCAGATTTACACAAGCTGGATCTGAAGTTTCAGCTTTACTTGGAAGAACTCCTAGTGCAGTTGGTTACCAGCCAACACTAGCAACAGAAATGGGAACTCTTCAAGAGAGAATAACTTCAACTAAAAAAGGATCAATAACATCAGTTCAGGCAGTATATGTACCGGCCGATGACCTTACTGACCCAGCTCCAGCAACAACATTCAGTCATCTTGATGCAACAACAGTTTTATCAAGATCTATATCAGCACTTGGTATATATCCTGCTGTTGATCCGTTAGATTCAAGTTCAAGAATACTTGATGCTAACGTTGTTGGTGAAGAACATTATGAAATTGCAAGTAGAGTAAAGATTATTCTTGAAAGATACAGTGAACTTCAAGATATCATAGCAATTCTTGGTGTTGATGAATTATCAGAAGAAGATAGAGCAGTTGTTAATAGAGCAAGAAGAATTCAGAGATTTTTATCACAACCATTTAGTGTTGCAGAGCAGTTTACAGGACTTAAAGGTAAATTTGTTCCTATAAAAGAAACTATAAGAGGTTTCAAAGAGATACTTGATGGTAAATGTGATGATCTTCCAGAAGCAGCATTCTTACTTACTGGTACAATTGATGATGTAAGAGAAAAAGCTAAATCAATGATGGGCTAAAGGAGTGATTTTACATGTCATCTAAAATGAAATTTAGTATAGTAACTCCTGAAAAGACATTCTATGTTGGTGAAGTTACAGAAATTAATACTGAGACTGAAACTGGTGGTATTGGAATACTTCCAGAACACATTCCCTTTATTGGTATGTTAAAGCCAACTGAAACTAGATTTAAGCTAGAAGATGGATCAGAAAAATCTGCTTTTACATCAACGGGTCTTTTGAAAGTTACCAAAACAGAAACACAAATGCTTGTAGATGCTTCTGAATGGCCTAAGGATATCGATTCTAAAAGAGCTGAAGAAGCAAAAAAAAGAGCAGAAAAAAGAATTAGTGAAGATCCTAAAAATGTAGATGAAAAAAGAGCCGAAATTGCACTTCAAAGAGCAATTGCAAGACTAAGAGTTAAACATAATTAAAAATATAGTATTAAAATAAATTGCCGCACTAAAAATAGTGCGGCAGTTTATTTTTTTGCAAGCAATGACAATTGAAATTTTCACCAAAATAGATGATATTTTATATATTAATAATGTGCAACTGAATAAAAAATGGAAAAAAGTTAATAATTTAAACAGAGAAAGGCAGGGGGAGAAATGAGATATAAAAAGATTATTATTAGCTTTATTCCTTTTTTAGTTACAATTTTTGGAGTTATAAATGCTTTCGCTTTTGAAAATATAAATGTTTTTAGTGGAATATTAAAAAACACTGCCAGCACTCCTGTGGAGTTTGGACTTTATTTCAATTACAAAATAAATGGAGATTATAAATATAACAGCGACATGTGGTTAAAAAAAATGGGATTATACTGTAAAAACTCAAAGCAGGAAAATGGCGATTATTCTCTCTTGGAAATGCTTAAAAATCCAAATGAAATTGATACAAAAAATTTATTTTTAGAAAACAATAAAGTTGAGAATAGAATTACTATAAATAGTCCCAATGTGTATTGTAGAGAATTTCAAAATAAAAATTTGTATGGATATATTGAGGGCAAGAAAAACAAAAATGATACAACTATAAGTATTTTTATGAGAAAAATTCAGCGAAATGACATTGATGATGAATTAGAAAATAAGGCAAAAAAATTTATTGGGAGCAAGGCATATAAATTAGAATGTCATAGATATTTAAAAGCGGAAACAAGTATATCTAGTTCAGCAGAGGTACAAAATAATATAATAAAATATTTAAAAAGTATAGGTACTGAAAATATATCAACAGTTAAAATAAATGATGGATTTAGCACAGTTGCATATACAAAAAAATTTGTACCAATTTTGGATAATGGAAAACATATTGATTTAAATTTTTCTGTTTTAAGTGAAAAAAACAAAAATTATATAATTATAGGTACGCCTTTAATAGACATTTCGTATTAGTATATTAATTATAATCAGGAGGATAAAAATGGATAAGTTTTTAATAAAAGGGGGAAACGTATTAAGAGGTGAAGTGAATATAAGTTCCGCTAAAAATGCAGTACTTCCTATAATTGCAGCTACAATATTATGTGGTGAAAAATGTAGTATATTAAATTGTCCTATGCTTTTAGATGTATGTGCTATATGTGATCTACTAAAAAAATTAGGAGCAAATGTTAGTGTGGATTCTAGAAGCGCGAAAGTTGATATAGATACTTCAAGTATAAATGAATTTGAAGCAAGTGGAGAATTGGTAAGAAAAATGCGTGGATCATTTTTGATAATGGGATCAATGTTATCAAGATTTAAAAAATTCAAGATATCTCTTCCAGGTGGATGTAATATTGGAACAAGACCTATAGATTTGCATTTAAAAGGATTTAAGGCTTTAGGTGCATCTATAAAAGTTGACCATGGGTATGTGGAAGCAAAAGCAGATAGATTAAAGGGAAATAGAATATATCTTGACTTTCCATCTGTTGGTGCAACGGAAAATATAATGATGGCAGCTGTTATGGCAGAAGGACAAACAATTATAGAGAATGCAGCAGAAGAACCTGAAATAGGAGATCTTGCAAATTTTTTAAATAAAATGGGAGCCAATATAAATGGAATTGATACTGATACTATAATTATAACAGGTGTTGATTCCTTACATGGTGTGTCGCACAAACCTATTTATGATAGGATTGAAGCGGGCACATTTATGACAGCGGCAGCTATAACAAAAAGTAAGATTAAAATTAATGGCATAAATACCGAATATATTAAACCAATAGTTGCAAAACTTACTGAAATGGGTATGTATATAGAATATGAAAATGGAAAATTAATCTTAGATGGAAGTAAAGATTTAAAACCTGTAGATATCAAAACACTTCCTTATCCAGGGTTTCCTACAGACATGCAGTCACAAATAATGAGCCTTTTAAGCTGTGTCAAAGGTACTAGCGTTGTTACAGAGACTATTTTTGAAAATAGATTTATGCATGTAGCAGAACTCAAAAGAATGGGAGCAAACATTAAAATAGATGGACGGAGTGCTGTTATTGAAGGAGTAAATAGGCTTACAGGTGCTCAGGTAAAAGCTACAGATTTAAGAGCAGGAGCAGCACTTATATTAGCAGGTTTGGAAGCTGAAGGTGAAACTGAGGTAAGTGACATTTTTCATATTGACAGAGGATATGTAGAAATTGAAAAGAAATTAACAAATCTAGGTGCAAAAATAGAAAGAATAAAAGAAGATTAATATTTGTATAAATAATGGAATCCTGATTATTAGGAATTCCATTATTTTTTTGTAATAAGAATCTAAAATAAAAATATTAATAATAGTAAGTTAAGTATCATTTATTGTATGAAATAGTGGGGGGAGTTATGGTAAAAAAATTTTTTATAGCTTTATTTGCAATGATTGTATTTATTTTTTCTATGTCAATATTTATTGGTGGTTTTAGTACAAATGGACAAAATGTATATAATAAAAAAGATTATAATATTAAACCTAATGACATAGTTTTTAATAATGATAAAGATGATCAATATAATGTAAGTGTATATATTACTAAACAAAAAATTATAAAAAAATTAAATATTGAAGAATATACAAGAGGCGTTGTTGCTTGTGAAATGCCAGCTGATTTCAATATTGAAGCACTAAAAGCACAAGCTGTTGCAGCAAGAACTTATGCTGCCTCTCATATGGAAGCTTACAAAGGTGAAAAAAGCAATAAAGCTAATGGAGCAGATGTTACAGATGATGTGAGTTGTCAGGTATATGAGACAAAGGATGAAAGGATTAACAGCTGGCCTTCAAATGTTGCAGGAGAATACTGGAATAAAATTACTAAGGCTGTAGAAAGTACAAAAGGGGAGATATTAACTTATGATGGGAAACTCGTTATGGAGCCACTTTATTTTGCTGTAAGTAGCGGGAAAACTGAAGATTCAAAAGAAGTAATAGGAGATTACCAGCCTTATCTTAAAAGCGTATCAAGTAGTGGAGAAAATATGGCATATAAATATAAAACAAAAGTGTGCTTTAATTTTGTTACTTTTTTAGATAAAATTAATCAATATTACAAAAATACAAATTTAAATTTAGGAAATATACGCAGTTCAGTGAATATATTAAGTCGTACTGGGGCAGGAGGAGTAAAGGAAATAAAAGTTGGAAATGAAACTATATCAGGAGTGAAATTTAGAAAAATAATAGGTGCTAATTCAACAAATTTTACAATAAAATATGACAGCTCACTTATTGAATTCGATTGTACAGGATATGGACATGATGTTGGCATGAGTCAATGGGGTGCAAATATACTGGCTAAAAATGGACAAAAGTATGAAGATATACTATGTCATTACTATACAGGGACGAAAGTTACAAAGATCAATGATCAATGATTAATTAAGAATGATCAATGATCAATGATCAATGATCAATAAAAATATAAAAAGAAAAATGATTGATGACCTTGTTGGGAAAATAAGGGGCCGGCGTACTAAGAATAGTGCGGCGGTTTTTTTGGTGTAGATAAAAGGACAAAGATCAATAAAAAGATAAAAGGACAAAGATCAATGATCAATTAACAATGATCAATGAAAAGATAAAAGAACAATGCTCAATGATCAATAAAAAGATAAAAGATAAAAGATTAGTAGACAATAAAATGATAAGTGGCAAGTAAAAGCAATAGTGAATAAGTAAGGTTTAAATTCCAGATTATTCGGCAGAGCCGAAAATCATCCGTAGTTCTCGGATAGACCCCCTCAAATGGGAATAATTCATTCAAATTCTTGATAATTCTTAGAATTTCATATTGATATGGCACTGATTTTCAGTACCATATCAATATGATTATAATCTAACAACTAAGTTTTCTTTAAAACTAGAATTTTTTAGATTATAAAAACCATCTGGTGTTCTATAGTCTATTGATGAATGTATACGTTTAGTATTATATCCATTAACATAGTGCATAATAATTTTCTCAGCTTCTTCGAAGCTTTTAAATAATCTTCCTGCAAGACATTCATCTTGAAGGTACCTATGATATGATTCTATGTGAGCGTTGTAATTAGGGCTTTTAGCAGGTATTCGCTCATGAGTTATTTTTTCATTAATACATAGTTTTTCAAAATCATGTGCAATAAATTGCGATCCGTTGTCAGTACGGATTATTAAGTTTTCTGATTTTCCTTTGACTTTCCGTGAATATAAAGCTTTTAGCAATGTTTCTTTAGCACTTTCTGAGTTAGGTGATAAAGATAGTACACATGAAATAATGCTTCTGTCGAAGATGTCTATTATCGATGCTAAATAGGCTACCTGCCGTGTTTCGGCTATATAAATATACTTTGTATCCATTTCCCACAAAGTATTTGAAACTCTTATTTCATGATTTTTACATATGCGCTTATAATGCTGTATATGCTTTCTTTCTGCCTTTAAAACACCCATTAGAGCCATTAGTCTATATACTTTCTTTTTGTTTATTGTTAGATGGTAATTGTCTCTTAATACTACAGTAACTTTCTTATATCCATAAAACTTTCCATATTCATCATTGAGAATATTCCTAATGTATTTTTGAATATAAATGTCGTAGACTTTTTTGAAGGGTTCTTTATTCATCCAACTAAATCCAGGTATAATTCCTTCATTTCTTTTAATTGGTTTCATTGATTGATCTATCAGGCTCCGCCATCGGTAATATGTTGATGATTTTAATCCAACAATATTAAGCAGCAGCAAGGTTGGAGTACCTGTAGAAATCCAGTCATTTGCAAAGACAAATGGATCAAATAAATTTAAATCTTTTTTTTTAATAGGTCTTTTAACACAGCAATTTCTAATTCTAGCTCACTTTTCTGTTTAGTAAGTAATGCACATTGCTTTTTGTAATCAGGTATTGGATTATCAAGTTCTTTAGATTTTTTTTGCATTAATGTTTGTCCATACTTGCGATAGCAAGATTTCCACTTGCAAAGCAGTACAGGATTAATATTGTATTTAGCAGCTACCAAAGAATTGCTGCCGTATTGAAGAGCCTCTTTTACCATTTTTACTCTTTCTTCTTCTGTATATTTTCTTATAAAATTCATAAAAAACCTCCTCTCAAAGCTATAAATTAATTCTAAATTAACTGAGTTAATTATTCCAGCTTTATGAGGGGGTCTATGAGATCTTAACTATTCCCTCTTAGTTTTTACCTTGTGCATTGTATTATTTTAGGTTAATGTCACATTTTCTTTTCGTTTTACAAATTTAATAATGAAATAAATAGGAATAAATAAAAATATTTTATAAAAATGTATTATTTGCTAAGTTATGGACAAAATACAAAAAGGAGGTGTTGTTCAATGGATAAAAATAAATTTTTAAACAAACAATCAACAAACAAAAGTAAGCTTAGTTTTCTTAAAAAGGACGGATTTTATTTAGTTTTATTTCTTTGTGTATGCATGATTGTAGGAGTTGCAACTTATGTAAATACAAGATCATCAAAGAAAAAAACAAATGTAGTTGTAAATCAACGTAAGATATCATTAAACAACGAGAAAAAGAAAAATAAAACCAATATAAAGAAAAATGAAGTATCAAAAGATGACAGGAAAAAAACAAATATGGATAACGCCAATTTGGCAAATAAGAACAATTCGAGTGTTGCAGCTAATGCTAATGTAGCTACTGCGTTATCTTCACCAGTAAAAGGAACTATTGCACAGGCATATACAGGAACTGAAGGCTCTATGGCTACAGGTATTGATAAAGTTTCAAGAACGATACTTGGAGAATACATAAAAGTGCAAAATGTAGGGACTCCTGTATATTGTTCAGTAAATGGAACAGTTTGTGAAGTAAATGGTGGAAAGATAACTATACTTAGCAAAGACAACAAATTAAAAGTTGTTTATGATAATTTGGATCCAGCTAGTATAACTTTAAAAAATGGTAATGTTGTAAGTCAAAATAGTAAAATTGGCCTAATTGGAGATAGTGATAATGCAAAAGATAGAATAGTTGATTGTGATCATTTGTATTTTGAAATTGATGAGAAACAGAAAGATGGAAATTATAAGGATGTAAACCCTCAAAATTACATTAAATATTAATTAATATATCAGTCGGTTCAAAATACTGTGAAACGACTGATATTAAGTAATTAATACAACAACTAACGCATATTTATAATATTAGAAGGATTAAGGAGGTAGTAGTACTTTGAAAGATTATATTGAAGAAAGAGTTCTAGAAGTAGCTCAGTATATTATTGAATCAAAGGCTACAATTAGAAAAACAGCTAAAGTTTTTGGAGTGAGTAAAAGTACAATACACAAAGATATGACAGAAAGATTACCTCAAATAAATCCTCAAATTGCTGAAAAGGCTAAATGTGTACTGGAAATTAATAAAGCTGAAAGGCATATTAGAGGTGGAAAAGCTACAAAAATGAAATACAAAGCTATTGAAGGTTAATAACATTCCTATTATAATTAAAATAAAAAGTATTATAAGTATATAATATAATTATATGGTATAATACAAAAAAAGATAAAATTATGTTGATATTACAAAACATAGGATATGGAGTGAGCAGGGAATGTTTTTTGGATTTGGATCTGATATGGGAATAGATTTAGGAACTGCAACAGTACTGGTTTTTCTTAAAGGAAAAGGTATTATTTTAAAGGAACCATCAGTTGTTGCAATAAATAGAAATAATAATCAAGTTCTCGCAGTAGGCGAGGAAGCAAGAATGATGATAGGTAGAACCCCCGGAAATATAGTGGCAATTCGTCCATTAAGAGATGGCGTAATTTCAGATTATGATATTACTGAAAAAATGCTTAAATATTTTATACAAAAAGCTTGTGGGAAAAGAAGATTATCTACTCCAAGAGTAGTTGTTTGTGTACCATGTGAAGCTACTGAAGTTGAAAAAAGAGCTGTAAAGGATGCTTCAATTAATGCAGGAGCAAAAAAACCTTGCTTGATAGAGGAACCATTAGCAGCAGCTATTGGTGCCGGAATAGATATTACTAAGGCAAGTGGAAACATGGTTATAGATATTGGTGGCGGTACTACAGATATTGCAGTTATTTCTTTAGGTGGAATAGTTGTAAGAAAATCAATAAAAGTTGCTGGAGATAAATTTGATGATAGTATAATTAAATTTATAAGAAAAAGGCATAAACTTATGATTGGTGAAAGAACAGCAGAAGAAATAAAAATAAAGATAGGATCTGCATTTAAAAATGAAGTAGAAGATTCCATTGAAATTAGAGGTAGGGACTTAATAACAGGACTTCCAAAAAATTTGGAAATAACTTCTGAAGAAATGAGAGAAGCACTTACTGAAGCAGTAAATGCAATAGCTGATTGTGCACATTCAGTACTTGAAGTAACTCCTCCTGAACTTGCAGCAGATATAGCTGATAAAGGGATAATTATGACAGGTGGAGGCTCACTTCTTAATGGATTGGATAAGCTTATTGAAAGTGTAACAAGAGTTCCTGTTTACGTCGCAGATGATGCCGTTTCGTGTGTTGCACTAGGAACTGGAAAAGTATTGGATTTCATTGATAAGTTTGATGAAAGTGGTGACAATATAACTTTAGTAGAATAATATTAGTGGCTGCTTTTGTTAGCAGTCATTTTTTTATCCTAACTTTATTATCAACTGTATATAAATAATATGAACTAATTAAAATATCACATATAACTTTTGACATTTCAAGAACAAGATTAAGTCTTATATTTCTATTAGTGAATATTTCGCTATTCTCACAGGAATCAACTATTCCTATTATGGAGTAATCACCAACATTAGGTAGTGACTTTCCAACACCTTTTCCAGGATGAATAGGATAATTACGGATTTGAATTTCACCTATACTATTGGTATTTCCTAGACATGCATCTATCCCTATTATTTTTGATTGTGGATAAGTCTTTTTTATTACATCTAATTTGTCACTTAAATTTAATGCATGAATTGGTTCGCTTACAGTACCATATACTTTAAGTGGAAAATTTTTATATTTTAAAATAGATCCAGTAATTGGACCTAGAGAGTCTCCAATACATCTGTCAGTTCCAATACAAACAATTATTGTGTTCTCGTCAATGTATTTTTTTAAGAAATATGGTATTTTACAATTAGTTGATGTATTTTTATAAAATGATTTTATTTTGTTCAAGAAGGCACCTCCGAATAATATATGTAAATTTTAAAAACTATTATTATACATATATGTATAATAATGGCCAAAGATGAGATAATTATTAAAAGTGGAGGCGATTATATGAGTAAAAAAATTATGAGCTTGATTGCAATAGTAATAACATTAATAACTGTTTTTATAATGATTTATAATTCTCAAAATGAATTAAATCAAAATTACAATGAAAAAGATATAAATGAATATTCAGTTACAAAAAAGCAATCAAATATTAATGCTAAAAGTAATAAAAAAAATGAAACCTCAAAAAATATAAATACTAATAACATTCAAAACAATATTACTAACAATTCTAATGAGCAAGAAAAAAATAATAATAACAGTAACAGTAATATTAACAATACTAACAATACTAACAACAGTAATGGTACTACTGATGATGCCGCGAATAATAAAGTTGGTATTATAACTGAAAATAACAGCAGTAGTAAGGGCAGTGGTGACAATGAAGATAGTGTTAAAGTTTTTAAAGTTTCTAAAAAAGATATAATCAATGAACTAAGCTTTTCTGATAAGCTAAAATTGATGTCTATAAGTAAAACTCTTTCACCGGACGACTTTAATTCACTTCAGGATGATATAAGTAGTAGTAATGAAAGAAAAGGAGTCTCAAAAGCAATGTCACTTTTGAAAAGAAGACTAGATGAAAGTGATTTTAGTAAAATTAAATTTATAGCATCTAAGTATATAAATCTTAAAGCTATTGATTATTGACTATGTATAAATAAATATAATATTAATTTGCAAAATACATTTGTAATAAAAGAAGATATATGAAGAAAAAAGTATGTATTATAAGAAATATAGGGATAAATTTAAAATTTGACTTTAAGTTCATTTGAAAAAATGTCAGGATGATTATATAATATTATTTGTTAACGGCATGAAGCACAATGTTTGATGTCAATATAACTGGAGGAATTCCCGAGTGGCCAAAGGGGGCAGACTGTAAATCTGTTAGCTCAGCTTTCGATGGTTCGAATCCATCTTCCTCCACCAAATTAAAATGTGGGCGCTTAGCTCAGCTGGGAGAGCATCTGCCTTACAAGCAGAGGGTCACAGGTTCGAGCCCTGTAGTGCCCACCATTTTTTAACTTAATATTTATGCTGGCATGGCTCAATTGGTAGAGCAACTGACTTGTAATCAGTAGGTTGAGGGTTCAAGTCCTTCTGCCAGCACCATTTACACTATGGAGGAATTCCCGAGTGGCCAAAGGGGGCAGACTGTAAATCTGTTAGCTCAGCTTTCGATGGTTCGAATCCATCTTCCTCCACCAAAGACACAATAGTGTCTTTTTTAATTTCTTTAATTACTTATATTATTGTTGACTAAATTAGTTATAAATGATAATATAAAAGTGTTATTTTTATAGAAAAATAAAATTTAATTTTGCTCTTATCAAGAGAGGTGGAGGGAAATGGCCCTATGAAACCCGGCAACCGATACAATTGTATCAAGGTGCCAATTCCTGCAGTGTATCCCTGCAAGATAAGAAAGATTTGAAACGTAAGTCTCTTCTTATTGAAGAGGCTTTAATTTTTATAAATTAATATTTGGGAGGAATGGGAAATGAAGAGGTTATTTACTTCTGAGTCTGTAACAGAAGGACATCCAGACAAAATATGCGATCAAGTTTCAGATGCAATATTGGATGAAATAATTAGGCAAGATCCAAATGCTAGAGTGGCTTGTGAAACTACAGTAACTACTGGTATAGTCAATGTAATGGGTGAAATATCAACAAATTGCTATGTAGATATACCAAAAGTAGTTAGAGAGACTATAAGAGGAATAGGATATACAAGAGCTAAATATGGATTTGATTGTGATACATGTGCAGTAGTAACATCAATTGACGAGCAGTCATCAGATATAGCTATGGGTGTTAATGAAGCACTTGAATCTAAAAAAGGTGAAATGGACAAGATTGATGCAATTGGTGCAGGAGATCAAGGTATGATGTTTGGTTTTGCTACTAATGAAACACCTGAATATATGCCGCTTCCAATAGCAACTGCTCATAAATTGGCAAGAAGGCTTTCAGTTGTAAGAAAAGATAAAACATTAGATTATTTAAGACCAGATGGTAAAACACAGGTAACTGTTGAATATGAAGATAATAAACCAGTTAGAATAGATACTATTGTTATTTCAACACAGCACAGTCCTAAGGTTGCTCATGATCAAATAGAGAAGGATATAATAGAACATGTTATAAAGCCAGTAGTTCCAAAAGAATTATTGGATGCTAATACAAAGTATTTCATTAATCCTACTGGTAGATTTGTTGTTGGTGGACCACAAGGAGACTCAGGCCTTACTGGAAGAAAAATTATAGTTGATACTTATGGTGGATATGGAAGACATGGCGGTGGCGCTTTCTCTGGAAAAGATCCAACAAAGGTTGATAGATCTGCTGCTTATGCAAGTAGATGGGTTGCTAAAAACTTAGTAGCTGCAGGAGCTGCTGATAAACTTGAAATCGAGCTTGCCTATGCAATAGGGGTTGCTAGTCCAGTATCAATTGAAGTTGATACTTTTGGAACTGGAAAAATTTCTGATGATAAAATTGTTGACATAGTTAAAAAAGTTTTTGACTTAAGACCAGGTGCAATAATAAGAGATTTAGATTTAAGAAGACCAATATATAAGCAAGTAGCAGCTTACGGACATTTTGGAAGAACAGATATTAATCTTCCTTGGGAGCAATTAAATAAGGTTGATGAAATAAAGAAATATTTATAATCAGCATTTTATAAAAAGTTTGGTTCTTATAATAAGAATCAAACTTTTTATTTTATCTGGCAAATTGTTTATATATTATGCATTATGGTATAATTTTAACATATGGTTATTGTACAATTGAAACTTTAGATTGGGAGAGATTTTATGGCGGAATTACGCTGTACAGTTGAAAATATAGTCTTTAAAAATGATGAAAATGGCTATGTTGTAGCAAGTGTAACGGAAGAAGATAAAAAATATACAGTGGTTGGTTGTATTCCTTATATAAGTGAAGGACAGTCACTTAAAATAGAAGGACAGTGGGCAGTTCATCCAAAATTCGGAAAGCAGCTTAAGGTAACTTCATGTGAAGAAATAGTACCAGATTCTAAAATTGGAATTGAGAGGTATTTATCATCAGGAGTAATAACTGGTATTGGGCCTGTTACAGCAAAAAAAATTGTGAGTAAATTTGGAGATAAAGCCCTTGAAATTTTAGATGAGAACATTGGAAGGTTAAGTGAAATTGATGGGATAGGAGACAAAAAAATAAACATAATATATGAGTCCTATTCTAAGCAAAGAGAAGTAAAAAGCATAATGGTATTTCTCCAAACATATGGTGTGACTCCCAATCAATGTGTAAAAATATATAATAAATACGGAAAAGATTCTATAAAAAAAGTAAAAGAAAATCCATATATTCTTACAGATGATATTGTAGGAATAGGTTTTAAAACAGCGGATAAAATAGCCAGAAGTTTAGGAACGGAAACAAATTCACCTTATAGAATACAAAGCGGCATAAATTATGTAATAAATAATTTTTGCCTAAAAGGTAACACATATATGCCTGTGGAAAAATTAATTGATGAATCAGCTGATATATTATGTGTAAAAAAAGATGAAATTGAGAAAAATATATATGAAAGTGCTCTTAATCATAAGATAAAGATTGAAGTTATAAACAATGAAAATTGTGTTTTTACTTTACCCTATTATTACTGTGAACTTGGAGTTACAAAAAAATAATAACTCTTGCTACAAGTAGTTATGAAAAGATTGACATTGATGTTGAGTCAGAAATAGAAAAATTTGAATCGGAAAAGTCCATAGAGTTTGCGCCAATTCAAATTGAGGCTATTAAAGGTGCATTTAAAAATGGTATTGAAGTAATTACAGGTGGGCCAGGAACCGGTAAAACAACTATAATAAACTGCATAATTAGCATATTTGAAAAGGCATCACTGAAAACATTAATGGCAGCACCTACTGGAAGAGCAGCCAAGAGAATGAGTGAGGCTACTGGAAGACCTGCAAAGACAATACACAGACTTTTAGAATTAGGTTTTTCGGATGATTCTAAAATGGAATTTTTAAGAGGAGAAGAAGCGCCTCTTGAATGCGATGTGGTTATTATTGATGAGGCATCTATGATTGACATTGTCCTTATGAATAACCTTTTAAAGGCAGTAGGCATGGGAACGCGTCTTATAATTGTTGGAGATGTAGACCAGCTACCTTCTGTTGGACCAGGCACAGTTTTGAAAGATATTATTGAAAGTAATATTGTAAAAGTGGTAAGGCTAAAGGAAATATTCAGGCAGTCAAAAGAGAGCATGATAATAGTAAATGCACACAAGATAAATAATGGAGAAATACCAACTTTAAATAAAAAAGATAAAGATTTTTATTTTATATCACAGGAAAAAAATGAAGATGCACTGAAAGTGATTGTTGATCTTACGAGAAAAAGGCTCCCTAAATTTAATAAGAGCTGGGAAGGAAAAAGTGATATACAGGTTTTGTCACCAATGAGGAGAGGTACACTTGGGGTTTCTAATCTTAACAGCAGGCTTCAAGAAAATCTCAATCCAAAGGAAGATGGTAAAAAAGAGATAAAGTACAGAGATATGATCTTTAGAGTTGGTGACAAGGTGATGCAGACAAAGAATAATTATACTATAAAATGGCATAGAGTTTTTGGAAGCGGAGAAAATGATGGCGAGGGTGTTTTCAATGGAGACATGGGATTTATAGTTGATATTGATGCACAGGATAATCTTGTTGTTGAATTTGACAATGAAAAACAGGTTGTATATGAGGATGCTTTTATGGATGAGCTGGAACTTGCCTATGCAATTACTATTCATAAAAGTCAAGGAAGCGAATTCCCAGTAGTTGTAATGCCTGTTTTCATGGGACCACCACTGCTTATGAATAGAAACCTTCTTTATACATGCATAACAAGAGCAAAACAGCTAGTTGTTATTGTTGGAAGTAAAAAGGCACTTTACTCAATGGTGAGAAATGATAAAGGATTTGACAGATACTCTGGTTTAAAGTGGAGAATCATGGATATAATAAATTAATGGTTAATGTTCAGGGGGAGTTTATGGTAATTGATGATTTGAAAAGAGAAGAAAAAATGGAAAATTTTATATTGAATTGGTGTCTGGGAAATGAAAGCTTTTTAAATGTTGTAGCACCACCGTATAATACTTCTTTGATATTTTTAAACACAATAAGTGAATATGTGGATAAAAATAAAAAAATTCTGTATATAACTGAAGAACCTCAAAAAAATTTAGAACTTATTTTATATTTCAGAAAGCACACAAAATATAGAGGATATGCATATATCAGCACTAAAGATGAGTCTGCAGATTCTAATATAGTATTTTGCTCTTATAGAGGAGCAGCTTTAATTAACAGTAGTAAATTTGATCTTGTGATTTATGACAATATAAGAAGCTACCCAAAGTACTCTAAATATGAAATATTAGATGTAATGAATAAATGTGTAAAAGAAGATGGAAAGCTTATTTTCTATTCCTATGAAGATATATTTTATGGAAAGAGAGAATTTTTTATTGCTTCAAGAGATGATAAAAATCCAATAAGTGAACCAAGAGTTATAAAAACAAGAATAAATTTAAATGAGGATATACCTTTTGTTGTGTATGAATATTTAAAATGGTCAATAGAGATAAATATGAAAGTTATAATTTTAGTACCTCATTACACTAAAATACCTTGTGTGTACAAATATATAAATAAATACTGTAAAAATAAAATGCAAAAAATATTATGCTATTCAAGCAGTGAAAAGAACGAAAGAGATATTAAAGAATTTACAAAATATAAGAAAAGTATAATTATAACTGATGATTTTGATGCTGTTTCTCAAAATAATGGATGTTTTAACATAATTGCTTTCTTTGCGGATTCTGAAGGGCATAATTATAAAAAACTTGTATATTTATGTGGAAGAACGGGAAGAGGTGACATAAAAAAAAGAGGTGAAGTTATATATTTAGCGAGAAATGAAACAAAAGATATCGAAAAGTCTAAAGATATAACTAGATACTTTAATAAAATAGCATGGGAAAAAGGATTATTCAGTTTATAAAATATATATTTGATTCATTCCTCTGCGTTTTATATGCAGATAATAACGAATGCGAAATATGTAAGGCATATGTAAAAGATGGCTTTATATGCAGAGAATGTGCATCTAAAATCAAATTTTGCAGGGGAGAAAACACTTCAATTAAAAATTATCCGAAAATAAAATGCTACAGTGTATCTTATTATTCAAAAATAATTATGAAATTAATACTCCAGTTTAAATATAAAAGCAATTTTAGATGCGGAAGTATACTTAGTGATTTTTTGATAAAATTCATTCAAAGAGAAAACATAAAATTTGATGCTGTTACATTTGTTCCAATGACTAAAAGAGCACTTAAAAAAAGAGGCTATAATCAAAGCAAAATTCTAGCACAAAACATATCTGAAAAATTTAAAACCAAGACAATAAATCCAATTATAAAGACGAGAGAAACAAAAGATCAAATAGGGCTTAATGCAGAGGAAAGATGGAAGAACATAGAATCATGTTTTAAAATAAAGGATAAAAAGAGTATAGATTCTAAGGTGATTTTACTTGTTGATGATGTTATTACAACAGGTGCAACTACATATTACTGTGCAAATTCTATGCTAAAAAGTGGGGCGAAAGAGATTATAATATTGACTGTTGCCAAAAGTCGTATATAATATATATTATACTGAGTTAGGTTTGTGGTTGAAAGTCGAAGCCAGTCGCAGGCAAAACGATCCACGTAAGTTAAACAAAGTTTAATGAGCATGGTGCGGTTTAGAAGTAAGTCCTGCCGTTATAAAAACGAGAGAGAAAGTAGTGAGCGGTTAATTCCCATTAGCAAAATCTCCAGCAGGCGAGTGTGGGGTCAAAAACCAGGTCAACTAACTTAATATGGCACTAATAGTGCAGTTTGGCAGCCTTTTAAAAGGCTGCTATTATTTTTTTGTGTAAATTGTAATACAAAAATACTATTTTCCAATCAATGTTTAAATGAAAACATCTTAAGAGCTTGTATTTTAAGACTTTGAGGTGATTCTATAATTTTGAAATTAAGAAACTGAAGCTAGCTGGAAATTTTTTTGGCCAAGCCTTTATTACTAAGGGCTTCAGTAGTATAATAGAAACAACAAATGGCTTTATTGCAGGCATTGAACCGTAACATGAAATGTATTTAAATCGAAAAATATTTCATATTATTATACGTTATATGCATTGAACCGTAACATGAAATGTATTTAAATCTGTTTAATATATCTATTCCAATTGGTACTGCTTGATTGAACCGTAACATGAAATGTATTTAAATAAATATTGAAAATGACAGAAGTAAACCCAATATAGATTGAACCGTAACATGAAATGTATTTAAATAAAATAGAATATTTATCTAAACCAAAATCGAAATTATTGAACCGTAACATGAAATGTATTTAAATTGTTATTTATTTGATTATCCAAATTTTGTATTCTGCATTGAACCGTAACATGAAATGTATTTAAATTTAATTGAACCTTAACATGAAATGTATTTAAATTAAGTTTCATAGGTACTTGTCTTTATTCCCCTAGATTGAATCGTAACATGATGTGTATAATAATGGTCAATTGATCATTCGTACATTGAGCATTGATCATTGATTTTAATTGAACCTTAATATGGAATGTATTTAAATTCACTTAATTTTCTTTACCCGGTCTTTTCCACCTCTATTGAACCATAGCATGAAAAGTATAATAACTGTGTATTGATCATTCGTACATTGATAACTGATCATTAATTTAGATTGAACCATAACATGGAATGTATTTAATCTTTCAATTCTTAATTTTTTATCCTGTTCTGAAAATTGAACCTTAGTATAATAACCGTGAATTGATCATTCGTACATTGATAACTGATCATTGATTCTGCGCATTGATCATTGTTTTAAATGTAAAATGAGCTTGACATCAAATGTAAAGTTTACTATACTATAAATGTAAAGTATACTATACAACAAAGAAGAGTGATAATTTGCAAACAAAAATACAGGAGTTAAGAAAAGCAAGGAAAATTACACAGATTGAACTTGCTGATGCGGTGAATGTTACAAGACAAACAATTATATCACTTGAAAATGGAAGATATAAAGCATCACTTGTATTGGCACATAAGATTGCTCAGTTTTTTCAAGTTTCAATTGAAGATGTATTTATTTTTAATCAAGAGGAGGAAAATATATGAGGGGACCACTTTGCGGTTGTAAAGCGAACAACAATGAAGAATACAGAAAAGTAATCGAGAAAAGGATGAAGTTTATAGCACTGCTTTTTGTAATAGGAACAATGACACTTATAGTTGGGTTATTGGCTAAATATGTATGGACAGTTAAAATAGAAGATAAAATTCTTGGTTTTTATACAGGTGTAGGATCTGGCCTCGCATTTTTATCTATTATACTATGGATAAAAAATAAAGTTATATTGGCTGATGAAGAAAAATTGAAAAAAAGTAGATTAATGAATACTGATGAAAGAATAAATGAGATTAATAATAAGGCATTTAAAGTAGCTTCAATTGCGTTATTAGTTTCACTATATGCAATTGGACTCATTGGAGGGATTTTTAATCCTATTTTAGCTGAAGTACTTTTTATTTTGGTATGTGTTTTTTTATTGACATATGTAATAGCCTACAAGATGTATGGAAAGACAATGTAAAAAATTGAACAATTATATTAAATTAGGATTAATATTTAATGTAATTGGGATAATTTCAAATAGTTTTAATTTGCTACCAAGTTTTATTCGTGGACTATGCTTAGGATTAGGGATTACTTTAATATTTGTAGGAAATCATGCTCAAAATCATAATGTAGATAAGTTTAGAAACTATAAAAAATAATTGGTGAATATTATTCACCAATTATTTTTTGGTAAGACTTGAAAATATATTTTACAATACGTATAATATATTTAACAAAACAAATTATATATTACGAATGTAAAATATAATTAACAAAAGAATAAATACGTTTAAACATCAGTAGGAGGTTTATTAAATGAATTTAAGTTCAATAATAGCAGAAAATCTCAAGCGATTAAGACTTGAAAGAAATTTAAGTTTAGGACAGCTAGCACAATTATCTTGTGTGAGTAAGGTAATGCTTTCACAAATTGAAAAGGGAGATACAAATCCAACAATAAATACAATTTGGAAAATTGCAAAAGGGTTAAGTGTACCTTATACGTTACTTATTGATAAACATGAAAGCAAAACTTCTGTGGTTAGAAAGTCAGAAACTGAAGAACAAATTACTGAAGATGGAAAATACAGAGTTTATTGTTATTATGGGGATACACCACATAGAAATTTTGAATTGTTCTTAATTGAATTGGATTTAGGTTCAGAATATACTTCCATTGGTCACACTGAAAAATCTCAGGAATACATTACTGTTATTCAGGGGGAGCTTCTATTATCAACAAATGATGAGGATTATTTAGTTAAGAAAGAAGATTCAATATGCTTTTCATCAGCAAATCCCCATACGTATAAAAGTTGTGGAAAAGATACTCTTAAGGCTATAGTTGTTAATTTTTATCCAGTTTAATAATATAAAATAAATTTTTAGGAGGAACTAATAAATGACTGAATTAATATACCAAAAGCACAGTTATATAAAAGAATTTGAATGTAGAGTTATTGGAGTAGATGAAGCTGAAAATGCTATTATTTTAGATAAAACAGCATTTTACATAGGTGGTGGTGGGCAGCCTTGTGATTTTGGAACTCTTGAAACCCCAGAAAATAAATATATTGTTAAAATGATTAAGAAAAAAGGAAATGAAATATATCATTATATTGATGGAGAACTTCCTAAAGTTAATGAGATGTGTATAGGAAAGATAGATTGGGAACATAGGCATAAGTTGATGAGAACTCATACAGCCATGCATATTTTATGTGGAGTTGTATGGAGAGATTATAAGGCGCAGGTAACTGGTTGTGATATGGATTGTTTAAAAGGAAGAATGGATTTTGAATTTGAAAATTTTGATAAGGAATTAGTAGAAGAAATTGAGGAGAAAATCAATAAAGAAGTGCAGTGCAAAAGGGATATCAAGGTTAATATCTTAAATAGAGAAGAAGCTTTTAAAATTCCTGATTTAATAAGAACTAAAATAAACCTATTGCCAGAGAGTATTAAGAAAATAAGAACAGTTGAAATAGAAGGATTGGATCTTCAGGCAGATGGGGGAACTCACGTAAAAAATACTTCTGAAGTTGGAAAGATAAAAATAGTTAAATTCAAAAGTAAAGGAAAAATAAATAAGAGAATATATATTGAAATAGAAGACTAATTAAGAAATATTCCTCTTATAGTAAGTGATAAAGTTCTATTATGAGGAGTATTTTTATTTCTAATATAAAAGTTAAATTTTATGCTAATAAGTAGTAATTGGGGGCATTTATATGAAAAAGGCTATTAAAGCAGCATTTCCAAATACAATACCGGTTATGCTTGGATACATTTCGGTTGGTATGGCTTTTGGGCTGCTATTTGAAAAGTCAGGATACAATTTATTATGGGCTATTTTAATGAGTATAGTTGTATATGCAGGTTCCATGCAGTTTATAGCTATTAATTTATTAACAGGTGGGGCTGGATTCGTTGAAATAGCACTTATGACTTTGTTTGTAAACATTAGACATTTATTTTATGGGTTATCTTTCATAGACAAATTTAAAGATATGGGAGGTAAGAAAACATATATGATATATTCTCTCACTGATGAAACCTATTCTTTGTTATGTTCTGTAAAAGTACCTGAAGGAGTTAATAATAATTTATTTCTCTTTTGCATATCATTTTTAAACCAAATGTACTGGATAATTGGAACAATCATTGGAGCTGCTCTTGGTTCTCTTATTAAATTCAACACAAAAGGAATCGACTTTGCAATGACGGCATTGTTTGTAGTTATTTTTATTGAACAGTGGTCTTCGTATAAAACTCATATTCCTGTTATAATTGGAATTTTATCAACTGTTGCATCTCTTGTGATTTTTGGACCTAATAATTTAGTTTTACCAGCTATGATACTTATAGTTATAAATTTGATGATTTTTTCTAAACAAATAGAAAGAAAAGAGTGCATAGAAAGTAATGGAGGAGTTAAAAATGCATGTTAATAGTAGTTATACTCTAATTGCTATTTTAGTTATGGGTGCTGTTACATTTGGCATAAGAGTGTCTCCATTTATTTTATTTGGAAAGAGAAAAACTACTCCTAAATGTGTAGTTTACATAGGTAAGTATTTGCCTCCTGCGGTGATGGTTATGCTTATAATTTATTGCCTAAGAAATATTAAGTTATATTCATTTCCTTTTGGAATTCCTGAGGCAATTGGGATTATAACAGTAGCAGCTTTGCATGTATGGAAACATAACAATTTGCTTAGCATAATAGGTGGAACAATTGTATACATGGTAGAAGTACAATTGATATTTCTTTGATTTCTAAGATATAATAAATAAATTCAAATTAATAGTAAATAATATAGGTATTAATTGATGAGGAAGTGTTTAAATGCAGGATTATTTAATTATCTTTTTTAGATCAGTTATTACCTATGCTATTTTACTCTTTTTTACGCGAATTATGGGGAGAAAACAAATTTCACAGCTTACATATTTCGACTACGTTCTTGGAATAACAATTGGTTCTATTGCAGCTTCAGCCTCAGTAGATAAAAATGTTAATGTGTTTCAGGGAGGCTTTTCTATTATTATTTGGAGCCTTATTACAATATTAATTTCAGAGGTAACTTTAAAAAATATTAAATTAAGATTGTGGATAGACAGTGAACCTCTAATAATTATAGATAAAGGAAAAGTTAATTATAAAAACATGAAAAAAGCCAAATACAATATTGGTGATTTGTTAATGCAGCTTAGAGTGAAGGATATCTTTTATATTACAGATGTTGAAATGGCAGTATTAGAGCCCGATGGCAAGCTTAGTGTTCTAAAGAAGTCACAAAAGACTGCAGTAACGGTGGAAGATATAAATATTGAAAAACCTAAAGTTGGTATTATGGTGGATATTATTTTGGATGGCAATATTTTATTTTCACATTTACCACAGATTAAAAAGGACAAAGCTTGGGTTATTGCACAATTAAAATCAAGAAATATTAATAATATAAAAGATGTGATTTTTGCAGGAGTGCAAGCAGATGGTCAGATATATATTGTTAAAAAAGATGATTAAATGAAATTTTACATATACACCTAATATATCTATTTGAATAAAATATATTGGTGGTGATTATAATGAGAGCCATAATTATAAATCAAATAGTCATACCGATTATAATGGCGGCAGTTGGTACAATATTAGAAATTGGCAGAAGACAATTAAAGGCGTATCTTGATTCAAAACAGGAGCTAATAGAAGCACAGAAGAAAGCGTTGCAGCAGTCTATGGGCATAGAAAGATATAATGCAGATGTTGCATTAGTAAAACAAGCTGTTGCTGCAGTTGAACAACTTGGCAAAGAATTTGACTGGAAAGGTGAAGTTAAGAAGAATAAAGTATTGAAAATGATTGAAGGTAAAACAGGGCTTTCAGACGAAGAAATTGACAATATTATTAAAGCTACTGTTCTAGAAGTTAATAATATCTCTAAGGGTAATTAATAAAAAGAAGGATATATGGGCAACATTCCATATATCCTTTTAAAGTTTTTTAATAAAAAACGTTTTCATAGGAGGATTTTAAATATATTTGTAGAAATATAATATATAAGCAGAAGAAGATACATAAATATATATAATTTTCTGTTTATTCAATTAATAAGCATTGATATTTGCTTTTTAAACTTCTATAATAGAGTAAAATAAAAATTATTTTTAACAAAAATTAGCATTTGATTTTGAAAGGAGCTGTTAGTATGTTAATAAATATTAGCGGAAGAAATGTTGAGGTTACAAGTGGATTAAAGAGTGCAATTGAGAAGAAATTTTCAAAGCTTGATAAGTACTTTAAACCTGATGTAACAGCCCAAGTTACTTTGAGTGTAGAAAAAAATCGCAGACAGGTAGTAGAAACAACTATTCCCTTTGGAGGGGCTATACTTAGAGGAGAAGAATCAAATTCGGATATGTATACATCCATAGATATGGTTTTAGAGAAAATGGAAAGACAAGTTAGAAAGCAGAAGACAAAACTTGCAAAGAGAAAATATGGTGAGTCACTTAGATTTCAATCTATACCTGATTTCAAAGAAGATGATTCAAAAGAATTAAAGGAACCCAAAATTGTGAAAACTAAAAAATTTGCTATAAAGCCAATGTCACAAGAAGAAGCAGTACTTCAAATGGAGCTTTTATCACACAGTTTCTTTGTTTTCAAAAATTCTGATTCCGATGAAGTAAATGTTGTGTATAAGAGAAAAGATGGAAATTATGGTCTTATAGAACAAGATTTTTAGAATAGTAGATAGTTAAAATGGATGCTTAAGTATTAGGCATCCATTTTTAGTGGTAAAATTTATTAATAGCATATTGAAATATATGTATAAAAGTGGTAACATATAATAAGATTTATTAAAAAGGAGGGTAGTATTATGGATAGAATAGTTAATGGCTTAAAATTTACAACAATTAAAATGTGTAAATATAGCAGCTCTATAGCAAAAAATGGAAACAAAGTTCTTTACGGGAGAAGTGCGTCCATTTTTAGAGAAAATATTAACTATTGGTATAATCTATGATTCTATTCTTAACGTGATTTTTAATCCAATTATAATAAATATTTTCTAAAAATGAATATAATTTCTCTCACAAGCCTTTTTCATGTGATTTAACATGAGCCAGTAATTTTACTGGGGGCTTGTTTTTGTTTGCTTAAATTTATTAGTTTTGAGAGGAGTTACTATGAATACAAAAAGAAAATTAAGAAAAAACATTTCTATAAGTTATATATATAATTTTTTGCAGCAGATTAATATTACCTCAGCAATATGGGTTTTGTATCTTAGTTTTAAAGGCATGTCACTAATTCAGATTGGACTCATTGAATCCATATACCATTTAACAGCAATTGTTTTGGAACTTCCAACTGGTGCTATTGCAGATTTATACGGAAAAAAATTAAGTTTGGTAACAGGAAGAATACTATGTATAGCATCAAGTATTATAATGATAAATTCATCAAGTTTTTTAGGATTTGCTCTGGCATTTATGTTAAGTGCAGCTTCTAACAACTTAAATTCCGGTGCAGCAGAGGCTCTCATTTATGATAGCTTAAAGGTTTTAGGAGAAGAGAATAAATACAAAAAAATTTGGGCAAGTCTTGCTTTTTACATGTCTATAGCACAGGGGATAGCGGTATTGCTAGGAGGAGTGTTATCAGATATTAATTTTATGTATGCATACATTCTTGCTATAGGCATAGAAACTGTGGCATTAATAGTTACTGCTCAGTTTTCAGAACCTGATACTTCTTGTGAAAACAGCCAAAGTGAACGGGTGACAATGGTAGGCCAGCTAAGAACAAGTATGAAGGTTCTTAAAGGTAGAAGAATTATACTATACTTAATATTATTTTCAGCATTGCTATCTAGTCTTCAAACTACTGTGTTCTTTTATAGTCAAAAATATTTTGAAAATATGAATTATTCTAGAACGGCAATAGCACTAATTTGTGCTGGTGGAAATTTTATTGATGCTATATGTTCAAAATATGCCTATAGTTTTGAAAAAAAATTTAAACTAAAAGGCACTCTTATATTTATATCAATTGTTAGCATAGTAAGTTTAATTGGACTTGGAACTTTAAAGAGGTTTTCTATTATATTCTATATTTTAACTTCTGTAACCTCAGGATTAACATTCACTATATTTAGCGATTATATAAATTCTGGTATTCCATCTAAATATAGAGCTACCATACTGTCATTAGATAGTCTATTCTTTAGCATGTTTATGATAGGTGTATTCCCGTTATTTGGAGTAATGGCAGATAAGTTTGGATTCTATACAACTTTTATAAGCCTAGCAATTATGTATATTCCAGTAATAGTTTCACTAATGTACAAAATTAAAAAACATAAAAATATAGGGGGTATTTATGATGATAGCATTAGCTTTGAATAAGATACAAAAATACTATGGAGCAAATTTAGTTTTGGATGATATAACCTTTGAGGTTAAAACAGGTGAAAAAGTTGGAATAGTAGGACAAAATGGTTCTGGTAAGAGCACACTTTTAAAAATAATAATGGGAATTGAAAATTATGAAAGTGGAAAGCTTTCTATAAAAAAAGGAGCAACTTTAGGATATTTAGAGCAGCTTCCAAATTACGAAGATGATTATACTGCTCTTGATGTGTTAAACACAGCCTTTGAAAAGGTGGATAGTGTTCATGAGAAAATGAAAATTTTAGAATCAAAGCTTACGAAGGTTGATATGTACAATTATGAAGAACTTTTAAGGAAATATTCTAATATACAAGATTTATATGAAAGGTTAGGTGGGTATAATAAAGAAGAGAAGTTAAGTAAAATCTTATCAGGACTAAAGATAGATGAAAATTTTAAAAATAAATTTTTCTCAGAGCTTAGTGGAGGTGAAAAAACAACAGTAATACTAGGAAAAATACTCCTTGAAAGCCCAGACATACTCCTTCTTGATGAACCATCAAATCATCTGGATTTAGAGGCAATGGAATGGCTTGAAAGTTATCTTAAGAACTATAAGGGTGAAGTTATTATTGTATCACATGACAGATATTTTCTTGATAATGTTGTTAATAAGATTGTCGAAATAGAAGATAAGAAAAGTCAAACATTTAGCGGTAACTATACAGATTATTTAAAAGAAAAAGATAAACTTCTTGAACTTTTGATGCATAAATTTTTAGATCAGCAAAAGAAAATTAAATCTATGAAGGATGCAATTGCTAGATTACGAGATTGGGGTAACAGAAGTGAAAATGAAAAATTTTTCAAGAGAGCTGCAAGTATGCAGAAGGCATTAGATAAAATTCAAAGAATAGATAAACCAATAAAAGAAAAAAAGAAAATTATCATAAGTTCAGTAACATCAGAGCGTTCAGGAAATGAAGTTATTGTGATTAAAAGTTTATGCAAAAGTTATGGGGAAAAGATGCTTTTAAATAAGGCTGATTTATTAGTAAGAAATAATGAAAGGGTAGCATTAATAGGGTCTAATGGCTCTGGGAAATCTACACTTATAAAAATATTATTAGGGGAGATAAATTCAGATGAAGGAATTGCAGTGCTTGGAAGTTCAATAAAACTTGGATACCTTGCTCAAAATGTAAAGTTTAAAAATGAGGGGAATACAATACTGGAAGAATTTAGAGAAAATATAATAATAACTCAAGGAAAAGCAAGAGAATATCTTGCAAGATATATGTTCTTTGGAGAAGCAGTATTTAAAAAAGTGAGTAGCATTTCTGGTGGGGAAAGAAGTAGGCTTATGCAGGCTATTTTAATGTACAATGAGGTTAATTTTTTAATATTAGATGAACCAACAAATCACTTAGATATTGATTCAAGGCAGCAGCTGGAAATATTTTTAAAGAAATTTCAAGGAACTATATTCTTTGTATCGCATGATAGATATTTTATAAATTCCATTGCGTCTAGGGTTGTGGAATTATCAGATGGGAAGTTAATCAGTTATGATGGAAGTTATGATTATTATAAAGAAAAGGCCCGTTCTCTTTAGATTTACATTAATAAATTTTTGTAGAAGTTGAATGCACAAATTTTAAATGTTATAATGTTACAAGGTATTATAGATTTAGTATATACAATTTTAAAATAGTGAGGATGAAATCCATGGGAATCTTAAAAAAAATATTTGGATCTTATAGCGATAGAGAAGTAAAAAGAATTATTCCAATAGTAGATGAAATAGAAACTTTTGATGAAAAAATGAAATCCTTATCTGATGATGAGCTAAGAGGCGAAACAGATAAGTTAAAAGACAGATTGAAAAACAATGAAACTCTTGATGATATACTTCCTGAAGCTTTTGCAGTTGTTAGAGAAGCATCAGATAGAGTTCTTCACATGAAGCATTTTAGAGAGCAACTTATAGGAGGAGTTGTTCTTCACCAAGGAAGAATTGCAGAGATGAAAACTGGTGAAGGAAAAACCCTTGTTGCAACACTACCTTCATATTTAAATGCACTTACAGGGAAAGGAGTTCACATAGTAACAGTAAATGACTATCTTGCAAAAAGAGATAAAGAATGGATGGGTAAGATATATGAATTCCTTGGACTTAAAGTTGGTGTGATAATTCATAGTCAAACTCAAAGTGAAAGACAAGAAGCTTATGCCTGTGATATTACATATGGTACAAATAATGAATTTGGATTTGATTATCTAAGAGACAACATGGTTATATACAAGGAAGAAAGGGTTCAAAGACCACTTAATTATGCCATTGTAGATGAAGTTGACTCAATTTTAATTGATGAAGCAAGGACACCACTTATAATTTCTGGTGAAGGAGATAAATCAACAGAATTTTATAAGGTTGCAGATACTTTTGCAAAGTCACTTAAAAAAGATGATTATACAGTTGATGAAAAATCCAATTCTGTTATATTAAACGATACAGGTGTAGATAAGGCAGAAAAATTCTTTCATTTAGAAAACTACGCAGAACCTTCTAACATGGAAATACAACATCATGTAGCTCAGGCTCTTAAAGCAAACTTTATGATGAAAAAAGATAAAGATTATATGGTTAAAAATGATGAGGTTATGATTGTAGATGAATTTACAGGAAGACTTATGGAAGGAAGAAGATACAGCGATGGTCTTCACCAAGCAATTGAAGCAAAAGAGAGCGTTGAAATAAGAAAAGAATCTAAGACTCTTGCTACAATAACTTTCCAGAACTATTTTAGAATTTACAACAAACTTTCAGGTATGACAGGTACAGCACTTACAGAGGAAACAGAATTTAGAGAAATTTATGACTTAGATGTAATTGTAGTTCCTACACATAAGCCAATTATAAGAAAAGATTCTCCAGATCTTGTTTATAAAACTGAAAAAGGAAAATTCAATGCAATTGTTGACGAAATTATTGATACTAGTGAAAAAGGTCAGCCAATTCTAGTTGGAACTGTAAGTATTGAAAAATCTGAATTGCTTTCAAGTCTTTTAAAGAAAAAGGGAGTAAAGCACCAGGTATTAAATGCAAAATACCATGAAAAAGAAGCAGAAATAATATCACATGCTGGAGAAAAAGGAAGCATAACAATTGCAACTAATATGGCAGGACGTGGTACTGATATTAAACTTCAGGATGGTGTTGTTGATCTAGGAGGACTTAAGATAATAGGTACTTCAAGACACGAATCAAGACGTATTGATAATCAGTTAAGAGGACGTTCAGGGCGTCAGGGAGATCCAGGAAGCTCAAGATTTTATGTATCACTTGAAGATGATCTTATGAGAGTATTTGGATCTGATAAATTAACTGGAATTGTAGATAAGCTTGGACTTCAGGAAGATGAAGCTATTGAAAGTAGACTTGTTAGTAATGCCATTGAAAATGCACAGAAAAAAGTTGAAGGTAATAACTTTGATATAAGAAAAACACTTTTAAAATATGATGATGTTATGAATAAACAAAGAGAAATAATATATAAACAAAGATCTGAAGTTCTTGAAGGTGAAGACATGAAAGAACAAATTCAGGTTATGATTAAGGATATAATTTATAGCGCAGTTGATTCACATTTAAGTGGTGTTGAAGATGAAATTGAAAAAGACATTAAGAATCTTATTGAATATTTAAAAGAGATATATCTACCAGAAAATGCTGTTACAGTAGACGAACTTAAAATAATGTCAAATGAAGAGATAAAAGAAAAACTTATTACAATTGCTAAAGATATGTATAAAAAGAAAGAAGAAAACTTTGGCAATGAAATAAGAGAGATAGAGAGAATAGTTCTCTTAAGAGTTGTTGATACTAAATGGACCGATCACATTGACAGTATGGAACATTTAAAACAAGGAATGAACTTAAGAGCATATAGACAGCAGGATCCAGTTCAAGAATATCAATTTGAAGGTAGTCAGATGTTTGAAGAAATGATATATAACATTAAGACTGAAACTGTAAAATATATGTTCCACGTTCAAGTAGAAAGAGCTCCTGAAAGAGAAAGAGTAGCTCAGGTTGTTTCTACAAATGAAGATTCAGGAGACGTTAATGAACCATATGTAAGAAAGAATAAAAAAATAGGAAGAAACGATCCCTGTCCATGTGGATCAGGAAAGAAATATAAAAATTGCCATGGAAGAACAAATCTTAAAGTAGTTAAATAAAAAGGTGTGATTAAAGTGCTTGTAAAGATGGAAGAATGTTTGAGTCTTTTAAAGGTGCTAAGGGAAGACCTTCAGGAAATAAGGGTCTCACTTTGACCTTACTTCAATGAGAAACCGAATAGAAGAGCTTGAAAACAATATGCAGGAATCTGGATTTTGGGATGACATGTCAAGGGCTCAGGAAGTAACTCAAGAAGATAAGTTTTTAAAAGATAGAATAAATGCTTACAATTCAATGTCAGATGAAATTAAAGACATTGAGGAAATGCTTAAAATGTGTGAAGAAGAAGAGGACGAAGAAACGCTAGAGGAAACTCTTAGTGAGGCTAAAGAACTTTATAAAAAGATAGATAAGTTTAGAATAGAAATTCTTCTTGCAGATAAATATGATAAAAATAGTGCCATTTTAGATCTTCATACTGGTGCAGGTGGAACAGATGCTCAGGATTGGACTGAGATGCTTCTTAGAATGTACACTAGATGGGCTCAGAGCAAAGGTTTTAAAGTTGAAACTCTTGATATGCTTCCAGGAGATGAAGCTGGAATTAAAAGTGTTACATTAAAAATATCAGGGGATTTTGCCTATGGGTATTTAAAAGCAGAAAAAGGTATACACAGACTTGTTAGAATATCACCATTTAATGCGAATGGTAAGAGACAAACCTCTTTTGCATCTGTGGAAGTTCTCCCTGAACTTACACAAAAGCAAAATATTGAGATCAAAAGTGATGACCTTAGAATAGATACTTATAGATCCAGTGGAGCTGGTGGTCAGCATGTAAATAAAACTGAATCAGCAATAAGAATAACTCATATTCCTACAGGAATAGTTGTACAGTGTCAAAATGAGAGAAGCCAGCATTCCAATAAAGAAACTGCTATGGAAATGCTTAAGGCAAAACTTGTAGAGTTAAAAGAACGTGCACACAAAGAAAAAATAGAAGATTTGACGGGAGAACTTAAAGAAATCGGTTGGGGAAGTCAGATAAGATCTTATGTTTTTCAGCCATATACAATGGTAAAAGATCATAGAACTGGCATACAGACTAGTAATATAGATTCTGTTATGGATGGAGATATTGATGAATTTATAAACGGTTTTTTAAAGCAAAAGAGCAAATAATAATGGGCCAGTCTAGTTAAATTTAAATTAGCTGGTCTTTTTTATATAAAAATATAAATAATTAAAGGTATGGTAGTGATTATGAAAAAATATTATCCTATTATGATTGATATAGATGAAAAGAAATGTGCAGTAATTGGCGGCGGAAAAGTGGCATTTAGGAAGATAAAATCCCTTATAGAGTGTAACGCAGATGTTTTTGTCATAAGTAAAGATATTATAGCTTCAGTTAAAGAACTTTTAGATAATAACAGAATCAAATATATTAAAGCTGAATATGATTTTAAATACATTAATGATTGCAAGCTTGCTTACGCTGCAACAGATGATAATATTGTAAACAGAAGGATTTTTAATGACTGCAGCAAAAATAATATACTTGTAAATGTTGTAGATACAATAGATGAATGTCAGTTTATCGTTCCTTCAAAAGTGCAAAGAGGAGACCTTACAATTGCAGTTTCAACTAATGGTAAAAGCCCTGCTCTTTCAAAAAAAATAAGACAGGATCTTGAAAAAAAATATGATTTCAGGTATGAAATTTTTCTAGAGATAATGGGCAGAGTGAGAAAAAGAGTATCTAGTGAAATAGAAGACCCCAAAAAGCGAAGTGAATTTTATAATAAAATTGTATATTCAGATTTAATTGAAAGAATAAATTATGAAAATAAAGATAAATGTGAAGATGAAATAATAAATGTTTTAGAGGGTGAAAATTAATGAAGTATTTGGTTATGGCCGGAATTGATTATGAACATAGTACTCTTCAAGTACGTGAAAAAGCAGCTTTTACAGAGAGCAAAATTAAAAATGCTTTTAACATTATTAAACAAGATGGAATTTTAAATGAAGCAGTTATTGTTTCCACATGCAATAGAAGTGAAATATATGCAGTTTCAGAAAAACTAGGTGCAAATAAATATATTAAAGATTTTTGTAAATCATTTTTTAATATGGAAAGCAGTGAAATTAAAGATAATCTTGTTATAAGAAGCGGATTTGATGTTGTGTATCATATTTTTAAAGTTGCAAATGGTTTTAAGTCAATGGTACTTGGGGAAGATCAAATATTAGGACAAGTAAAAGAAGGATATAAAAATGCACTTATAAATAAAGCAAGTGGAAAGATTTTAAATAGGCTTTTTTTAAATGCAATTACCAATGCAAAAAAGGTAAAAACAAATACTTCACTTACAAACATGTCTGTATCTGTAAGCGGAATAGGCATAAAATTAATTAAGAAACATATAAAGACTCTTAAGGGTAGAAGAGCACTCCTAATAGGAATAGGGAAAATGAGCAGACTAAATATAAAATACCTTTTGTCTGAAGGTATCGATAAAATATATATTACTAATAGAACTAGAAAGAAGATACTAGATCTTGAAGAAAACAATGATAAAATATGCGGACTTGATTTTGAAGATAGATATAAGTACATAAACGATGTTGATGTAATAATAAGTTGTACAAGCGCACCACACTTTATACTCCATGCTGAAGACTTCACTAGAAATTATAAAGGAAATCAACTTTGCATTTTAGACCTTGCAGTGCCAAGAGATGTTGAACCACAAATAGGTAATGTTAATGGGGCTGCACTCTACGTTATAGATGATATAAAAAAGATAGCTAATGAAAATGAAAGAATAAAGCATGATGAATATAATAAAGGTATGAAATATTTAAGAGAAGATGTATTAAAATACATAAATTGGCTAGAACATGATAGCATAGACATAGATGGATGCACAAATGTATCAAGAGAAGAATTAAAGAAAGAGGTTTTAGCATGAAGAAAAGCATTGTAATTGGAACTAGAGGAAGTAAACTGGCTCTTTTGCAGACTAATATTATAATGGATTATGTAAAGAACCTTTATCCTCATCTTAAAATTGAAGTTAAAACTATAAAGACAACTGGAGATAAAATACTAAATAAAAGTTTAAGTAAAATTGGAGGCAAAGGACTTTTTATAAAGGAAATAGAAGACAATTTAAGAGAATGTAAAATAGATCTTGCAATTCACAGTATGAAAGACGTTCAAAATGAAGTGTCAGAGGAATTTAAAATATCTACTATTTTAAAAAGAGAAGATCCAAGGGATGCTATTATAAGTAGAAACAATATTAAATTTTCAAAACTTAAAAGTGGAGCGATAGTTGGAACAAGTAGTTTAAGAAGGATGGTTCAGCTAAGGAGCATGAGAAGTGACCTAGAATATAAGCCAGTTAGAGGTAATGTGGACACTAGAATTAAAAAGTTAAATTCAGGAGAATTTGATGCTGTAGTACTTGCCAGTGCTGGTCTTAAAAGGATGGGACTTGAAGAAAATATAACGGAATATCTAGACACAAATAAGTGCATACCTTCAGTTGGACAGGGAGCATTGTGTATTGAGATGAGAAATGATGACAGTGAACTTTATAAAATGTTAAAGCCATTAATAGATGATAATGATTATAGATGTGTATTTTCAGAGAGGGCTTTTTTAAGAGAAATGAACGGGGGATGCACTACAGCTATAGGTGCTTATGCTGAGGAAAATTGGAACAAGATTACTATTAATGGATTTGTTTGTGATGATAACAATGAAAAGATATTTAAAGGTTCTGTAGCTGGAGATTCAAAGGACTATGAGAAAATTGGTGTAGAGCTTGGGGAAAAACTTAAGTTACTTAAGGCTGGTGAATAGGATGATAGGAAAAGTTTATATAACTGGAGCAGGATCAGGAAATGAAGGACTTATAACACTAAAGGCAATTCAGTGTATTAAAAAGGCAGATGTTATTGTATATGACAGGCTTATTAATAAAAAATTTCTAGAATACGCAAAAGAAAATACTGAAAAAATAGATGCAGGTAAAAAATCAAGCAACCATACACTGCCTCAGTGGAGGATAAACGAGATAATAGCCAATAAGGCTTTAGAAGGTAAAACTGTTGTAAGGCTTAAAGGAGGAGAGCCTTTTATATTTGGACGTGGAAGTGAAGAGGCACTATACCTAGCTAAAAAAGGTATAGAGTTTGAAATTGTTCCTGGAATTTCAGCTGTAAATGCAGTTCTTGGATATGCAGGAATTCCACTTACACATAGGGGAATAAACAGTTCTTTTCACGTTATAACAGGTCATGAGGATCCAAGCAAAAATGAAAGTGATATTGACTACAGTGTAATTTCAAAGTTAAAGGGAACTCTTGTATTTTTTATGGGGCTTAATAACTTAAATGCAATATGTACTAATTTAATTAAGTATGGCAAAGACCCTAAAACACCAGCTGCGGTTATATCAAATGGAACCTTGATAAATCAAAAAACTGTATGTAAAACATTAGAAGATATAACTGAATTTAAAGAAGAAATGTCCTCACCAGCACTTATTGTTGTTGGAGAAACGGCACTTCTTAGAGAAAATTTAAATTGGTTTGAAAATAAAAAAAGAGTGCTTGTCACAAGAGCAAAAAATCAGTATGAAAAGATGGAAAATGCAATTTTAGATGTGGGAGCTATTCCTGTTTCAATGCCAATGATTGAAATAGAGGACAACCTGTATAAACCGGAAATTAAAGAAATGTACAAAAATATTGAAAAGTATGATTGGATTGTATTTACAAGCCAAAATGCAGTAAATATATTTATGAGGGGATTTCAATATGAGGGACTTGACATAAGGTCAATTTCGCATGCTAAAATAGCATGCATAGGAAGTTCAACAGAAAGTGAACTTAAAAAATATTATTTGAATGCTGACGTAAAGCCAAGTGAATTTAAATCAGAAGAGCTTGCACTAGAGCTTAAAAGTAGGGTTAAACAAAATGAGAAGATTCTAATACCAACTTCTAGCATAGCTCACAATTCAATTGCAAAGACTATACAAGGCAGTGTAAAATGTGTAGATATTAGATATATGTATGATGTTGCAGCACCTAAATATAAAAAAGGGGAATTGCAAAATAAGCTTAAAAATATTGATGTTATAACATTTACAAGTCCATCTTGTGTTAATGGATTTATGGATACTTTAAAAAATGATGAAATTGAAATTAAAGAATTGAGTACTAAAAAGATAATATGTATTGGACCTATTACAGCAGGAGCTTTAGACAAATACGGAATTAAAGAATATATATGTTCTAATGTTCATACTGTAAGGGGAATGGCAGAAGAAATATAAGAACTAATGATGGGGTGAGATTTAATGGAAACATTTATAGCAGTGACAATACTTCTTGTAAGCATTGAAATGTCAAGCGTAATAAATAGAAGCATTGAGCCTGTGAAAAAAACTCTGTAAATTACAAAATATAGCAGATTTTTATGATAAAAAAATATCATAGGAGGCTGTTTTTTATTGGAAAAAGAAGAGGAAACTTTAAATAGAGAAGAAGAACATATAAATAAAAAATTTAAAATTAAAATAATAGATGAATTTTTAATAATAAAAAGGCTAACAAAAATAAAATGGAGCTGCAGTTTAAAGGTATCCAATATAGAAGATTTATTTTAAATATCAATTAAACTAATGTATCCATACATTTTGAAAATTTCCTAAGATGGTTTAATATTTAGTCAAAATTAAAAATCTTAGGGGGTTATTTAAAATGGAAAATAGTAAATTAAATAAAAATCTGGCTCAAATGTTAAAGGGCGGAGTAATAATGGATGTTGTAAATCCAGATCAGGCAAAGATTGCAGAAAAAGCAGGGGCGTGTGCAGTTATGGCACTTGAAAGAGTACCTTCTGACATTAGAAAAGAAGGTGGAGTTGCAAGAATGTCCGATCCAAAAATGATAAAGGGCATACAGGAGGCTGTGTCAATTCCTGTAATGGCTAAGGTTAGAATAGGACATTTTGTTGAAGCTCAAATACTTGAAAGCCTAGCAGTTGATTATATAGATGAAAGTGAAGTTTTAACACCTGCTGATGACAGCTTTCATATAAACAAGCATGACTTTAAAGTACCTTTTGTATGTGGGGCTAGAAATCTTGGTGAAGCACTTAGAAGGATTGGCGAAGGAGCTTCAATGATAAGAACAAAGGGTGAAGCTGGAACTGGAAATGTAATTGAAGCTGTAAAACATATGAGATGCATGAATGAAGGTATAAGAAAAGTTAAAAATGCCAGTGAACAGGAACTTATGACAATTTCAAAAGAATTGTCTGCACCTTATGATCTTGTAAAATATGTTTGGAAGGAAGGCAAGCTTCCTGTTGTAAACTTTGCAGCTGGCGGTATTGCAACACCAGCAGATGCAGCACTTATGATGCAGCTTGGCTCTGAAGGTGTATTTGTAGGTTCTGGAATATTTAAATCTGAAGATCCTGAAAAAAGAGCAAGAGCTATAGTACTTGCAACTACTTATTATAACGATCCAAAAACACTTGCACAGGTTTCAGAAGATCTTGGAGAAGCTATGAAAGGCCTTGAAATAGACGAACTTACAGAAAGATATGAAAAGAGAGGCTGGTAGACATGAAAATAGGTGTACTTGCAATTCAAGGAGGCTTTATTGAACATGCAGCACATATAAAAAGTCTAGGTGCACAGTGTGTTGAAGTTAGAAATGCAGAGGATACGGAGGATATTGATGGGCTTATACTTCCTGGAGGCGAAAGTACTGCTATTTCAAAAATATTAGTTGAAACGGAAAATTTGAATCCTTTAAAGGAAAAAATCAAAAATGGTGTCCCGGTTTGGGGAACCTGTGCAGGGCTTATACTCCTTGCAAAGAAAATAGAAAATGAGAAATTGATTAATTTTAATGCAATGGATATAACTGTTAGAAGAAATGCATATGGAAGGCAGATAGATAGCTTTAGAACAGAGGCTGTTATTAATGAAGTAAGTGAAAGGGTAATTCCACTTGTCTTTATAAGAGCTCCATTTATAACAGGTGTGAAGGATGATGTAGAGGTTATGTGTAAGGTTCGTGGAAACATAGTAGCTGCAAGGCAAAATAACATGCTTGCAACCTCCTTTCACCCAGAATTAACCGAAAATCTTGAATTTCACAAGTATTTTTTAAATATGTGCCGTTAATTAATTGTAATTCTTATGTTATTATTTATATATAGAAACATAAGGAGGGTAGGCTGTTAATTTAGCAGCGAAAAAATTGAGAAACGATAATTCAGAAAATTTATTTAAAAGAGCAGAAAAAAGAATACCAGGAGGAGTAAACAGTCCTGTTAGAGCTTTTGGGGATGTTGACATGAATCCTCCATTTATAACAAGAGCAAATGGAAGCAAAATATATGATGAAGATGAAAATGAGTATATAGATTATATAGGCTCTTATGGACCTATGATTTTAGGACATAATTTTAAAATGGTATCTGATAAACTCAAAGAGCAAGTGGATAAGTCTCTTAGCTATGGTGCACCTACAAGGCTGGAAGTTGAAATGGCAGAGCTTATATGTGAAATTGTGCCATCAGTCGAGATGGTTAGAATGGTAAATTCAGGCACTGAGGCTACTATGAGTGCTATAAGAGTTGCAAGGGGATACACTGGCAAGAATAAAATAGTTAAATTTGCAGGAAACTACCATGGACATGGTGACTGTCTTTTAGTTCAAGCAGGATCAGGTGCTCTTACTTATGGAGTGCCAAGCAGTAGTGGCGTTCCAAGTGATATAACTGAAAATACAATAGTTGCACAGTATAATGATAAGGATTCTGTAGATAAAATCTTTAACGAATATGGAGATGACATTGCAGCAGTTATAATGGAACCTGTATCAGGAAATATGGGAGTTGTTCCAGCTAAAAAAGATTTTATAAAGTTTGTACGTGATATAACTAAAAAGTATAATAGTGTTTTGATTATAGATGAAGTAATGACTGGCTTTAGAGTTGCATTTAATTGTGCGCAGAGCCTTTATAATGTTGATCCTGATATGACATGCTTTGGAAAGATAATAGGAGGGGGACTTCCTGTTGGAGCATACGGTGGCAAAAAAGAAATAATGAAATGTGTATCTCCACTGGGGCCTGTATACCAAGCAGGAACTCTTTCTGGGAATCCATTATCTATGACTGCGGGGCTTGTTACCCTTAGATATTTAAAAGACCATCCAGAGGTTTATATAAACCTTGAAGAAAAGGGCAAAAAACTTCAAGATGGAATAGAGAAGGCAGCTAAAGATTTTAATGTTGATGCTACTGTTAACAGAGTTGGATCTATGGTAACTGTATTCTTCTCAAAATATAAGGTTACAAATTACAAGGAAGCTAAAAGCTGTGACACAAAGAAGTTTGCAAAGTATTTCAAGGGAATGATCAAAAGGGGAATATACCTTCCACCATCACAGTTTGAAACTTTCTTTATATCAAATGCTCACAGCACAGAAGATATTGAAAAGACAGTTCAAGCAGTAAGAGCAGTTTTTCAAGAAATAGAAATGTAAACAATAAAAAAAGTAGCTGCTTAAAAATGAGCTTATTCATTTTTAAGCAGCTATTTTTTAATTTGAGAATTATTGTTTCTTTATCTTGAAATGAAAATTCTTTTTAAATGAAAATAATATATATATTACGCAGAGAAAAAGGCATGTTCCAGAAAATACGAGAATGAGCTTGTTGTAAAGGATGAAAGGGCTGCTTACAAAGGCTAAAGGTAATATTTCCTTAGAAACTACATAAAAACAAGTTTTAATTGATTTCTCATCAATAAAGTTTGAAGTATCCTTTGGTGTATGGATTCTAGTTATGTCATCATTGCAGAAAGAGACAGCATCAATGTTATCTTTCCTAAAAGGAGTATGATCACTAGAATTTTCAAACATAAGATTGTATTTAATATGCTTGTTTTTACATAAATCAGATAATGTTTTAATAAAAGGTGTGTTTGTATTATCTGATTTGCCACCCATTATTGAAAGTGGAATAGAATTCTTGCCTCCTATCATGTCAAAATTGAATACTTTAGCATTTTTTAAATTGTATCCGTACTTTTTTAAAAATGCACTTGAACCTTTAAAACCAAATTCCTCACCATTAAAAGCAGCAATTATTATATCTCTGTCAGGCTTACCAAGGGATTCTAAATAATGTCCCATTTCAAGAATAAAGCATGTACCAGATGCATTATCAAGGGCACCGTGATATATATTTCCGTTTAAATCTTCTCCTAAATGGTCAAAGTGAGCAGATATCACGATAGGGCTTAAATTTTTATTTTTACCTTTAATACAGCCAACTACATTTTGTACTTTTGCCTTGCTTTGCATGTAGGGAATGTAACAATCAATAGTATCATTTTTTTGTATGTACTGTTTTAAAGACTCTAAAGTCTTACCTTTAACCATGATTATCATAGAAATAGGGCTCGCAGCATCAAAAGAACTTCTAAAAGATAGGTCGTTATTTTCAGGGGTAAAAAACACACATATATTTGTACCAGAAGTTATTTTTATATAATTTTTCGTTACATTTATAGAAGAATTTTTATTAAAAGTTACATGGTTTTGTCTAAAGCAAAGGGTATCTTCTTTAAAATCACTTCCATAATTAAAAATTTTTATTGCTTCACCTTTACCATCTATTACTTTTAGGACTGGTGCTCCAACTATTTTTTGAGGGTATATAATATTAAAATTTTCATAGTAATCTTTTCTAAGAGGTTTTATATTGTATTTTTGAAATTGTGATTTTATATAGGCAGATGCTTTAACATTCCCAAAAGTGCCAGGAAGCCTTCCTTTAAAGGTGTCAGAAGAAAGATAAGTGATGTTGTCTTTTACATTATTTGCATTAAATTTATAAGAGTATATATACTTTCCTAAACTTAAAGAGAAAATAAATAATGTTAAAACAAGAAATACGGCTGATAATTTTTTACTCATTTTATGCTCCTAAATTAATTATTTCTTTAAACTTATATGAAAAGATGGACATCCTTATGACTTATTCATAAAAAGAAAAAATGGTATAATATATTTATATTTACTAGGAGGTCTACAATGACAAGTATAAATGAAAGATTAGCAAAAGAATTAAAAATTAAAGTAACACAAGTTAACAGTGTTGTTGAAATGATGGACGAGGGCAGTAC
>JAQUXS010000051.1 GCA_028692255.1 Clostridium sp. | reverse complement strand
ATTTGGATCTTAGAAGACCTGATATGCAGAGAATATTAAAAATAAGACATAAAACTACAAAAGTTATAAGAGATTTTATGGATGAGAATGGTTTCTTAGAAATTGAAACTCCTATGCTTACAAAGAGCACACCTGAAGGTGCGAGAGATTATCTTGTTCCAAGCAGAAAATTTAACGGAAAATTTTATGCACTTCCTCAATCCCCACAGCTTTTTAAACAACTTCTTATGGTTTCAGGATATGATAAATATTTCCAAATTGCAAGATGTTTCAGAGATGAGGATTTAAGAGCAAACAGACAACCTGAATTTACTCAAGTGGATATGGAATTATCTTTTGTTGAGGAAGAAGATATAATTAAATTAAATGAAGATCTTATTAAAAAAGTTTTCAAGGAAGTTGCCGATGTTGATGTAAAGACACCAATTATGAGGATGCCTTGGAAAATTGCTATGGAGAAATATGGCAGTGATAAGCCTGATTTAAGATTTGGAATGGAAATACATAATATAAGTGATGTTGTTAAAAATTCTGAATTTAAAGTATTTAAAGGTGCATTAGAAAATGGTGGAAGTGTAAGAGCAATAAATGTAAAAGGTTCAGCAGGTTTTGGAAGAAAGCAGCTTGATAAACTAGCTGAGTTTGTAAAAACATTTAAAGCAAAAGGACTTGCATGGATAGCTTTTAAAGAAGATGAAACAAAATCATCTATTTTAAAATTTTTAAGTGAAGATGAATTAAATGGAATAAAAAGTGCCATGGAAGCAGAAACTAATGACCTAATACTTATAGTTGCAGACAAGGATAGTGTTGTGTTCCAGTCATTAGGACAATTAAGGCTTCATATGGCAGATAAACTTGAATTACTTAAAGATAACCATGACTTTAAATTTGTTTGGGTTACTGAATTTCCACTCCTTTCATACAGTGAAGAAGAACATAGATTTCAGGCAGAACATCATCCATTTACAATGCCTATGGAGGAAGATATACAGTATCTTGAAAGTGATCCAGGTAGGGTTAGAGCAAAGGCTTATGATATTGTTTTAAACGGTGAAGAGATGGGTGGAGGAAGTATAAGAATTCATGACACAGCTCTTCAGCAGAGAATGTTTAAAGTATTAGGATTTACAGATGAAAGTGCATGGGAGAGATTTGGATTCCTTCTTCAAGCATTTAAATTTGGTCCACCACCACACGGAGGTCTTGCATATGGCCTTGATAGAATGATAATGTTCTTAGCTGGTACTGATAATATTAAAGATGTAATAGCTTTTCCAAAGAATCAAAGTGCTGTATGTGTAATGACAGAAGCACCAAATATTGTTGATCAAAAACAGTTAGATGAACTTGGAATCAGTGCAACTAATAAAAAAGAAGAGTAAGTTTTACTTAAATATAGTCTATATTTTTATTTTGTAGTATAATATAGTTAAACATAATACTATTCCTACTAGGTTTGAGGATTGAATTGACGTTGACCCAGCACATTTAGTTTAGGGAACCCAACTCTTTCTGTGGATTGAGACTTATTAAATTAAGAACATGAAACAGCAAGGCGGTGCCCACCTGCGGGAGCGGGTTCTAGTCGATTTATGATACGGCCTCTAGTAGGAATATATTTTTTATCTATATATGTAGGATGTGATATTTTGGATTTAGAAGTAAGTAGTAAAAAGGATATAAAAATAAGATTAAAAAAAATAGAGGGTCAAGTAAGAGGTATTGAAAAGATGATGGAGAGTGATCAGTGCTGCAAGAATGTACTTGTTCAAGTAGCAGCTGTAAGAGCAGCTATAAATAAAACTGGTGCCCTTATATTAAAAGACTATGCTGAAAATTGTCTTGGACTTGATAATGAAAATGATCCAGAGTATCATAAAAAAATTGAAGAATTAATGTCAACTATAAATATGTTTATAAAATAAAGAACTATGCCTTAGGGCAAGTTCTTTTTTTATAAAAAATTAATTTAGAAATTGAAGAAACCATAACAATTGCTACGGCAATTGCACCAGCTGATAGTAAAGTTTGCACTCCCCAAAAGGTTGCTTTTGTGAGATGACCACTTATTGTTTCATAAACTATGTGGTACATGCCATTTCCAGGTACTAAAGGTATTATACCTACTATTACAAAAGTAGTTACAGGGCTTTTTAGAAGTCGTGCCATTATCTCTGAAAAAACGGCTACTGCAAAAGCTCCTGCAAACATAGATACTGTATTTGAACCGTGAAAATTTTGTACAAGAAGATATATAAACCATGATAATCCTCCTCCAATAGAAGCTATGATTATATTTTTTCCACGTATATTAAATATAATTGCAAATCCCATTGAAGCTAAAAAGGAGTAAAAGGTAGCAAGAATCATAATTTTACACCTCCGAACAATCCAAACCATATTTTAAATATTATACCTGTTCCAAGAGCTATTGCAATGGCAGTGAAAACTGCTTCAATTCCTCTTGTAATACCTGAAACAAGATCACCACTTATTGTATCTCTTAGAGCATTTGTTATAGAAATGCCGGGTACTAAAAGCATAATACTTCCTATTATAGTTTTATCATAATGTGAGCATAAATTAAGTTTATATAACACAATTGCTAAAAAAGCAGCTTCCATGCCTCCAACTGTATTAGTGAAAAAATCGGTAACACCAACTTTAGATAAGTATATTAAAGTATACTTTATGATTGCTCCAATAAAAAATGCACAGAAAAAATCATTTATGTTACCTTTAAAAATAAGTGTAAAAAATGCTGCTGCAATTGCAGCACAAATAATAGCTATTATGTTAGTATATCCACTTTCAAACTCAATTGCATTAAGCTGATTTTCAAAAGCATCTAAAGATAGCTCGCTATTTTCAATATTCCTTGAAAGGTTATTAATTTTAGCTATTTTATCTAAATTAAATGTTCTGTATTCTATTCTAAGAACTCTGGAATAGCTTATATTATATTTATCTTTGCAGTCTAATATTATAACAGTTGGAGTTGCATATATGTCTGCACTTTTAAAACCAAAAGCTAGTGCGATTCTCATAGAAGTATCTTCCACTCTATAAGTTTCTGCACCATTGGCAAGCAATATTTTCCCAGCTTCTGAAACATCATTTAAAACTCTATTGTTATCCATAATATTTCTCCATTACGTAAATTTTATATTTGTATTATAGCACAATAGTATAAAACAAATATACTATTGTACTATTTTTACCATTTTATTAATTATATGTTGTTTTATTTCATAATAAATTATATAATCATACTAAAGTTAGAGTTTTTTACTATAAGAATAGGGGTGTAGAAATGGACTTTGAAAGCGTTAAAAAGACTGATAATAAAATTTATGAAATAATTAAAGAAGAACATGAAAGACAGGAAAATAATATTGAATTAATAGCTTCTGAAAATTTCACAAGTAAATCTGTTATGGAAGCAATGGGATCATATCTTACAAATAAGTATGCAGAGGGATATCCAGGTAAAAGATATTATGGCGGATGTTATGTAGTTGATAAAGCGGAAGAACTTGCACGTGAAAGATTAAAGAAATTATTTGGTGCTGAACATGTAAATGTACAGCCTCATTCAGGTGCTCAGGCCAATATGGCAGTTTACTTTTCAGTTTTAAATCCTGGTGATACAATTCTTGGAATGAATTTAACAGATGGTGGTCATCTTTCCCACGGGAGTTCTGTAAACTTTTCAGGAAAAATTTACCATGCGGAAAGTTATGGAGTAAGCAAGGATACTGAAACAATTGATTATGAAGGAGTTAGGCAAAAAGCACTTGAATGCAAGCCTAAGTTAATCGTTGCAGGTGCTAGTGCTTATCCAAGAATTATAGATTTTAAAAAATTTAGAGAGATAAGTGATGAAGTTGGTGCATATTTAATGGTTGATATGGCACATATAGCAGGCCTTGTTGCTGCAGGGCTTCATCCATCACCAGTTCCATATGCAGATTTTGTAACAACTACTACACATAAAACACTTAGAGGACCAAGAGGTGGAGCAATACTTTGCAAAGAAAAATATGCAAAACAAATAGATAAGTCAATTTTCCCTGGTATACAAGGTGGACCACTAATGCATGTTATAGCAGGTAAAGCAGTATGTTTTGGTGAAGCACTAAGTGATGACTTTAAGGAATATGCAAAACAAATAGTTTCAAATGCAGGTGCCTTTGCAGATGAACTTAAAAAATATGGCTTTAGATTAGTTTCAGGTGGAACTGATAATCATCTTGTGTTAGTTGATTTAACAAATAAAAATATAACAGGAAAAGATGCAGAACATGTTCTAGAAACAGTTGGAATCACAGTTAATAAAAATACCATTCCCTTCGAAACAAAGAGTCCATTTATAACAAGTGGAATAAGAATGGGAACACCAGCTGTTACAACAAGAGGATTTAAAGAAGAAGATATGAAAAAAGTTGCATATTTTATAAATGAGGCTATTGAAAATAGAGATAAAGATTTAAGCTCTATAAAAGATGGAGTTAGGGAACTTTGCAGTAAATATCCAATATATTAATTGTAATTTGAATTCTTGGGACTACACCAAAAGTGAATGAAATCATTTTTGGTGTAGTCCCTTTTTAAATTACAGAGAATTTTAATATTATAAATAAGGCGCTTTGTGTTAACTTAATTTCTAAGGAATTTTCAGCGGAATCTTTAATCTTTTTAGTTGTGTATAGTGTTAAAAATTAAAGGGAAGTATTATAATGAATAAAGCAAATTTTTATCAAATGTCATAATAATTAGAATAATAGGATGGTAAGTTATGAGTAAAATTGTTAAAAGAGGCTATTTGCCTAGTGATGAAAAAGAATTTAGTAGTGAATCAGTTCAAAAACTATATAAAGCTGGACAGGATTTATATTATCTTTTAAATCAAGGTTATAACATAAAAGGTGCATCTGTATTTGTAGGTAATCATTATCTATTATCTGAAAGACAAAGGCTAGCTTTGGCAAGAGGTATTTCTTCAGAAAAGAATATTAAAAGTAGAAGTGATAAAGAAGTTAAAAGTAATTTAGAAGGTAGTGTTGTAAATATTGATGGATTTAATACTATAATCACCTTAGAAGTAGCTTTATCTGAGTCAATATTATTAAAATGCATGGATGGAACTATTAGAGATTTAGCAGGACTTAGAGGTACATATCGCCTAATAGACAAAACGCAAATAGCAATTATGTTGATTGGCAAAATGTTGGAAAAAAATAAAGTAGGGAAAGCATTTTTCTATTTAGATGCTCCAGTATCTAATTCTGGTAAATTGAAGAAACGAATACTAGAACTATTAGATGAGTTTAGTTTTGATGTGCAAGTGGAGAATATTAATAATGTTGATGCAATTTTAGAAATGGCAGATAACGTTATTACTAGTGATGCAATTATTCTTGATAAATGCAAAAGTTGGATTGATTTAAATAAAGAAATCATAGAAAGAAATATTGGTAATTATTCGTATATTGATTTTAGTTTATTAACTGAACACGCTTAACAAGTGCATGAAATGATTCCATGCAAGCTTTATCCTAAGGATAAGCTTTTTTTGCATTTATATGTTAAAATTGAAAATATAAATAGAGAATAATGAAAGGCATGGTTGATATATGAGTTTAAAATTTATATATGGGAGAAGTGGAAGTGGAAAAAGCAGTTTTTGTATTGACGATATGAAATCAAAACTTATTGAAAATTCAGAAAGTCAACTTTTCTATATTGTTCCTGAACAATTTTCATTTCAGGCTGAAAAAAATATACTTAACAGTATTGGTGAGGAATCCAACCTTAATGTTCATGTATTGAGTTTTAAGAGAATGGCATACAGAGTAATGGGGGAAGTTGGTGGAATAACTAGAAAACATATGGATTCTGCAGGAAAATGTATGCTTATATCCCACGTACTTGAAAGCGTATTTGATGATTTAACTGTATTTAAAAGAGCTTCTTTAAAAGAGGGGTTTATAAATACAGTTTCAGATTTGATAAGTGAATTTAAAAGATATGCATTGACCCCTGAAGTTCTCACGAAAACAGCAGAAGACATGACAGAGGATACGAATTTAAAAGATAAACTTAAAGATTTGAGTATTATATATGGTAAATTTGAAGACGAACTTCACAAAAATTATATAGATTCAGATGATGATTTAACTGTACTTTCTGAGAAACTTGAAAAATCCAAAATGTTTGACAATGCATATGTGTGGATTGATGAATTTACGAGTTTTACCCCTCAGCAGTATAAAATAATTGAAAAACTTTTAAACAAGGCTAAGAGAGTGAGTATTACATTAACTAGTGATTACGGTTCTGACATGGATGCTTCTGATATATTTCAGTTTACTAAAAGCACAGAAGATAGAATAGTAAAAATAACTGGAGATAATAACATAAGTATAGATAAGCCATCTGTATTATATAAAAGGCCATTTGGAAGGTTTAAAGACAGCAGTGAACTCAGTTTCCTAGAAAAAAATCTTTTTTCATATCATTATGAAAAATATAAAGATATTCCAAAGGATATTGAGCTTTTTAGAGCACAGAATACATACTCAGAAATTGAGAGTACTGCAAGAGATATTGTAAGGATGTGCAGAGATAATGGCTTTAGGTATAAGGATATAGCTGTTGTTACGAGAAATCTAGATAACTATGAAAGCATAATATCAGCTATTTTTAAAGAACATGATATACCTTTTTTTATAGATAAAAAGAGAGATATTGATGGTAACCTCATAGTTGTTTTAATTACATCTGCAATTGAAATAATAAATTCAAATTGGTCCTATGAAGCTGTCTTTAAATATCTTAAAACAGGACTTACAAATGTTTCAAAGGAAGATGTTGATGTATTTGAAAACTATGTTTTAGCTGCAGGTATAAAGGGAATAAGAAAATGGATTTATGAAGAACAATGGACTTATATGCCTGATTCATTTTTAAAGAATAATGATATGTCCAAAGATGAAAGTGAATTTTTAAATAGAATAAATAAAATAAGAGAAATCGTTGTAACTCATTTAAAGAAATTATATTTAACTACAAGAGGTAAGAAAAATGCAAAGGAAATATGCACAGCTATTTATGAATTCTTAACTGAAATAGGAGCAGATAAAAAAGTTCAAGATCTTATTGACGAATTTAGAAATAGTGAAAGACAACTTCTTTCTAGCGAATACAGTCAAATATGGAATACAATAATGGATCTTTTAGATCAGACAGTTGAAGTTATGAAAGATTCAGTTTTTACTTTAAGTGAGTTCCAAAAAATATTATCCATAGGTTTAAGGCAGCATAAAATGGGACTTATTCCTCCATCTGTAGATGAAGTGCTTGTTGGAAGTGTTGAAAGATTAAAAAGTCATGATATATGCGTGCTCTATATTGTAGGTGTAAATGATGGAGTTTTTCCACTTATTAATAATGAAGAGGGTATTTTAAGTGATGCAGAGAGAATAAATTTAAAAAACAAAGGAGTAGAACTTGCAAAGGATACAAGAACTGCTGCCTTTGAAGAACAATTTTTAGTGTATACAACGCTTACAATACCAGGTAAATTTTTAAGGCTTAGCTATCCAATGGCAGATTATGAGGGAAAAACACTTAGAACATCAATAATAGTTTCAAAAATTAAAAGTATATTTCCTAAAATAAAAGAGCAAAATGATCTATTTTATAATGGGGCAGATGAAGAAATAAAGTTAATTGATTCTAAGGTGCCTGCGTTCAATCTATTGGTTAATGTGCTCAGAAAGAGAATAGATGGAGAAGAAAATCTTCCACTTTGGAAGGATGTATATAAGTGGTTTTCAAACTCTGAGTACTGGAGACGAAGGTGCAAAATTGCTTTTGATGGAGCATCCTATTCAAATCAAGCTAAATCTATTTCAAGGGAAAAAGCTCAAAGTTTATACGGAAAAGACATGACTATAAACGTTTCAAGACTGGAGAAATATGCACAGTGTCCTTTTGCATATTATGTTCAATATGGATTAAAGGCAAAGGAGAGAAAAGTATTTAATCTTAGCTATCCCGATATGGGAACATTTATGCATGAAGTACTGGATGAATTTAGCGAAAAACTTAAAGATAATAAATTTGAAGATGATAAGCTTAGCGATGAATTTTGCGTTGAGAGTATCGATGAAATTGCTGATAAAAAAATAAATGAAAAAAACAGCTATATATTTAATAGTTCACCAAAGTATAAGTATATGACTGAGAGATTAAAAAGAGTTTTAAGGAGAACTTCTATAATTATAGCAGATCACATTAAAAGAAGTGCTTTTAAGCCTGTAGGCTTTGAAATGGATTTTAGCAAATATGGCAAATATCCACCAATAGTAGTTGAACTTTCTTCTGGAGAAAAAGTTAATCTTATTGGAAGGATAGACAGAATTGATATGCTTATAAAAGATGATGAAACATATATAAGGATTATAGATTACAAATCTGGCAATAAAATATTTAAGTTATCAGATGTATACTATGGTCTTCAAGTTCAGCTTATTTTATATCTTGATGCTATACTGCAAAATGAAAGTAAGGATATGGATAAAAATGTTCTTCCTGGAGCTATATTGTATTTTAAAATAGATGACCCTATTATTAGATCAAATGAAAATTTAGATGAAGATCAATTAAAATTAGAAATAATGAAGAACTTTAAAATGAAAGGCCTTCTTTTAGATGATCCTCATGTTATAAAAGAAATGGATAAGCAGATGAATGGTGCTTCTTATATAATACCAGCATCTTTAAAAAAAGATGGTAATTTAGGAGCAAATTCAAGCACTGCAACCAAACATCAATTTGAACTTTTACGAGAACACGTAAAAAATATAGTAACTAGAGACTGTGAAAAAATGCTAATGGGTGACATAAGTATAAGCCCATGCAAAAATAAAGATTTGGTTCCATGTGAATATTGTCTTTTCTCATCTATATGCAGCTTCGATTCAAGCTTCGATGACAATAACTATAGAATGATTTTTGATAGAAGTGATAAAGAAGTATTTAATATGCTCAGTGATAAATACGACAAAGAGGAGGGTGAGAATCATGAAGATGACATGGACCAATGAACAAAAGCAGGCTATTTTTACAAGAAAAAGTAATCTTTTAGTAGCGGCGGCAGCAGGTTCTGGTAAAACAGCAGTACTTGTAGAAAGAATAATAAAAATGATAACTGATCCTAAAAATCCAGTGGATGTAGATAAACTTTTAGTAGTTACATTTACTAATGCAGCAGCTGCAGAGATGAGGGAGAGAATATCAAATGCTATATCTAGAGAACTTTTTAAAAGTCCGGAATCAAAACTTTTGAAAAGGCAGCTTGTACTTTTAAATAAAGCAAAAATAACTACAATTCATTCATTTTGCCTTGAAGTTATAAAAAATTATTTTCAACTTATTGATATTGATCCAAAATTTAGAGTTGCAGATGAAACGGAAGTTGTACTTCTTAAAAGCGAAGTTATGGAAAAACTCTTTGAAAGTAAATATGAAGCGGAGGATACTGAATTTTTAAAACTTGTGGAGAGCTATTCTTCAAATAGAGATGATTCAAACCTTGTAGAGATGATATTTTCAATGTATAGTTTTGCAAAGAGTAACCCTTTCCCTGAAAAATGGATAAAGAAAGTTACCGACGCTTTTAATATAAGGGATTATTCTGAATTTAAAAATTCAATCTGGATAAAAACTATTCTGTCAACTATGAATGTAGAAATAAGTGGACTTAAGAGTTATGCATTAAATGCACTGAATATAATAGAAGGCGAAGAGAGTATTATGCCTTATATGGAGAGTATTAAAGATGATCTAGATTTACTTAAAAGTGTAGAAGCAGCTACTCATAAATCTTTTGAAGAATTTGTATCATGTATTGAAAATATAAAATTTAAGACTCTTAAAAGGTGTAAAAAAGATGCAGATGCTGATAAAAAGTCTGTAGTACAAAAACTTAGAGGAAAATATAAAGATAAAATTAAAGATATAGGAAAAGAATTAAATAGTTTTACAAATGACGACACGCTTCTTAATTTAAATGCAATGTATCCTACTATGCAATATTTAGGAAACACTGTTCTGGAATTTGATAAACTTTATTCTGAAGAGAAAAGGAATAAGGGAATAATTGATTTTAATGATTTCGAGCACATGGCACTGAATATACTCATAGAAGAGGACGAAAATGGGGAAGTTAAACCTTCAAAGACAGCTCTTGAAATAAGAGAAAGTTATGAAGAAGTATTAATTGATGAGTATCAAGATAGTAATATGGTTCAAGAATATATATTAAGTGTTGTTTCAAGAAAGAATACTAGTGAGCCTAACATGTTTATGGTAGGAGATGTTAAGCAGAGCATATATAGATTTAGGCAGGCAGATCCATCTCTTTTTATGAGTAAATACGATTCTTATTCTAAAGAGGAAGGTACTAAAGATAGAAAGATACTTTTGTTTAAAAATTTTAGAAGTAGAAAGAATGTAATTGATGGAGTTAACTATATTTTTAAATCGATTATGTCAAGAAATATAGGTGAACTTGATTATGATGAAAATGAGGAACTTAAACTAGGAGCATCATTTCCTGAAATTGATGAGGATAGGTTTACACCATTAGGTGAAAATGAGCTTCATATTATTGAAAGAAAAAGCAGTGAAGATAATGAAGATGAAATGGAGGAAATTGATAATATAACTCTTGAAGCAAGAATGACAGCTAAAAGAATCAAAGATCTTTTAAATCCTTCTTTAAAGCCCTATGCAGTATTTGATAAAAACATAGATAACTATAGGGACATTAAATATAAAGATATAGTTATTTTGCTTCGTGCAACAGAAAGGTGGGCACCAATTTTTAAAGAGCAACTTAGAAAGGAAGGCATCCCAGTTTTCGCTGATGCAGGAAGTGGATATTTTGAAACTATAGAAATAAAAACAATATTATCACTGCTTCAGATAATAGATAATCCAATTCAAGATATACCTCTTTTAGCAGTTTTAAGGAGTCCTATAGCTTCTTTTAGTGATGAGGATATAATTGATATAAAAACTGCCAGTGATAAAAAATATTTTTATGATGTTTTGAAAGATGTAATAAGTGATAAGAAGGTTTCAGAGGATCTTTTAAATAAATGCGTAAGCTTTATTAAAACATTAAATGAGTATAGGGAACTTTCAAAATATATGCCTATAGATGAATTTATATGGTATCTATATACAAATACTGGATATTATGGATATGTTGGAGCAATGCCAAAAGGTAAGCAAAGACAGGCAAATCTTAAAATATTATTCCAAAGGGCTAAAGCTTATGAGAGTACAAGTTTTAAAGGGTTATTTAATTTTATAAACTTTATAAATAAATTAAAGATAAGCAGCAAAGACATGGGAAGTGCAAAGATACTTGGAGAAAATGAAGATGTAGTAAGAATAATGAGTATACACAAGAGTAAAGGGCTTGAATTTCCTGTGGTAATACTTGCAGGCTGCGGAAAAAATTTTAATTTAATGGATATGAAGAAATCTGTTTTGTTCCATAAAGAGCTTGGTATTGGCCCTGATTTTGTTGATGTAGAGAGGAGAATTTCCTATCCAACAATATTTAAAGTTGCAATAAAGAAAAAAATAAAGATTGAAACTCTTTCAGAAGAAATGCGTATATTATACGTGGCACTTACAAGAGCAAAGGAAAAGCTAATAATTACCGGCACAGTAAGTGATGTAGCAGGAAAATGTAAAAATTGGACCCAAAGTAGTTCTTCTAATGATGCTAAAGTACAGGAAAGTGCTGTCTTAGGATCAAATAATTATATGGATTGGCTCTGTCTTCCGCTTTCAAAACATGTAAGTGGTGCTAAAATTCGTGAAGAAGCTGGAATTGATATAGAAAATTTAAATTTCAGTGATGAATCAAAATGGGATATAAATATTCATAAAAAAGAAGAATTTTTGTTAGAAGAGCAAGCTGGGAAAGATGAGGATGCTGAAAAAATAACCGAAGACAATCAAAAAGTTGTTGATGATATGATTAGAGAAATTGAAGAAAATCCTCCAATAACAAAGTACTATAATGAGATTGAAAGAAGACTCAGTTATGAATATCCATATAAAAATTTTAAAAGTTTTCCTTCAAGTATTTCTGTAACAGAACTTAAAAGACAGCTTAATGAAGAGGAGGAATATTCAAATAATATTTTTGAATACTCTTTAAAAAAGAGACCATCATTTATGGAGGAGAAAAAAGCACTTACTCCAGCTGAAAAGGGAACTGCAATGCACAGTGTTATGCAGAAATTAGACTTAAAACTTACTACTGATAGTGAAAGTATAAAAAAACAAATGGATAAAATGATATTTAGAGAGATTATTACAGAAAATCAAGCAAAAGCTATTGATATAAATAAAATCACTACATTTTTTAATAGTGATTTAGGAAAAAGGATGTTAAATTCAAATAGTATAAAAAGAGAAATGCCTTTTATTGTTAGGATAAGGGCAAGTGATGTTTATAAAGATGCAGATGATGAATATATAATGCTTCAAGGAGCTATAGATTGCTATTTTGAAGAAAATGATGAAATAGTTTTAGTTGATTATAAAACAGACTATGTAAGTGAAAATAATATTGAAGAAATATCAAGAAAATATGAAAAACAATTAAAATATTATTCAATGGCACTTAATAAAATAACAGGTAAAAAAGTTAAAGAAAAATATCTTTACCTATTTTATAATGGGGAAATCGTTCGATTTAAATAATAAGAATTCCTATAGAGGAGATAATAAAAATATCTATTCTATAGGAATTTTTTCCTTTACAAATTATGCATTTAGTTGTATTATGTATTTAAAGATAATATTTATTATATAATAATTAATGTTATTAAATTTAAATAAAGCGAGGTGAAATGTTTACCCGTTAAAATTAATGAGTAAACAATAATTATGGAAATTACTTTTCAAGGAAAAAAAGTTACATTAGGTGGTAAAAGATTAAAGGTAGGAGATGATTTTCCTGATTTTATAGCAAGAGACAATTCACTTGCACCTGTTACGCTTAAAGATACAAAGGGAGTTAGAATATTTTTAACTGTACCTTCTATTGATACACCAGTGTGTGATCTTGAAGTTAGAACATTTAATGAAAAAGCAGATAAACTTAGTGGAATAAGTGTATATACTATATCCATGGATCTACCTTTTGCACAGAGCCGTTGGTGCGGAAATGCAGAGATAAAGAATGTATTTACACTTTCTGATTATAAAGAAAGAGAGTTCAGTAAAAATACTGGAACTTATGTAAATGAATTAGGTCTTCTCGCTAGAACTGCCTTTGTAGTTGATAGTAAAAACAAGATAGTATACGCAGATTATCTAAGCGAAATTACCAATCAGCCTAATTATGATGATATACTTGAAGCAGCAAAAAATGCCAAATAAATATTTATTCTTATCAAAAGCGATAGATTTTAAAAAATTTATCGCTTTTTTTATTATTCATTTATTGATCAGTTTGTACATAATTTATTTTAAAGTTATAATAGGAATATATTTAAAGTTGTATGGGAGGCATCAGGCATGGCAAAATCTATTAAAACAAATGCAATGAGAATATTGGATAGGGAAAAGGTAGATTATAGTGTTAAGACTTATGATACTAGTGACGGTAAAATTGATGGCGTTTCAGTTGCAAAGAAAGTAAATGAAGATGAAAAATATGTTTATAAAACCCTTGTAGCAGTAGGACACAGCAGAGAAATATATGTTTTTGTACTTCCAGTTGCAGATGAACTAGACCTTAAGAAGGCAGCAAGTACAGCAGGAGAAAAGAGTATTCAGATGCTGCATGTAAAAGACTTACAGAAAAATACGGGATATATAAGAGGTGGATGTTCACCAATTGGAATGAAAAAACAATATAAAACCTTTATAAGTGACACTGCAGAAGATTTGGATAAAATGATTGTAAGCGGTGGTAAAATAGGAACTCAAATTATAATAAATCCGGGAATACTTAAGGACATTATTGAGGCAAAGATGTCAGATATAATTCAAAAATAATTTTAATAATTAATATTTAATTATTTCTCAAATAGTATTTTAGATGATTAACTTTGAATTAATTGTAAATAATATTAATACAAACGAATATCATGTAATTTTGGAGGAATAATGAAAAAGAAATTAGCAATTTTAATGTTTTGCTTGGCTATATTTATTACGCAATCAGGTTGCTTTTATAAGTCTAATAAAATGGTCTATGCTAATTATAATCAGATTGAATATCTTTTTACAAAACATAACGACCATCCAGAGAGAGCAATGGTTGATCTAATAAATTCTTCTAATAAAAAGTTGGATATTGCAATATATACCATAACTCAAAAAGATATTGTAAAGGCTGTAATCTCAGCTAAAAGAAGAGGAGTAAATGTTAGAGTAATAACTGACAAACAGGAATCTTCATCGAAAGGTGAATTAATGTCACTTTCAGAATTTAAAGATAATAATATACCTGTAAAAATAAACATTCATGATGGACTTATGCACATGAAAGTAACAATAAGTGACGATAAAATATTTACTACAGGATCTTACAATTATACTGCACAGGCAAGTACAAAAAATGATGAGGTGCTTTTAATAATAAACAATCCTAAAGCAGCATTGGATTTTGAAAAACAATTTAATAGTATGTGGAATGACAATGATAATTTTACATATTATCAAAGTCCCTTTTAATAATGACTGCCCGAGTATAGTTTTAGACAGTTATTATTAAAATATGTAAGTAAATAAAATTTTAGGTGGGGGTATTATTATGAACAGTAAAGTTAAGGCAGCAAGGATGTCCATAGTATCTAATACTATGCTTATAATAATGAAGTTTATAATAGGAATTATTTCAGGGTCTGTAAGTATAATATCTGAAGCAATTCATTCTTGTATGGATCTTATTGCATCAGTAATTGCTTTCTTTTCAGTAAGAGTATCTGATAAACCAGCGGACAAGAACCATCCTTACGGTCATGGAAAAATCGAGAATATATCCGGTGTAATAGAAGCAATACTTATATTTATTGCTTCTGCAATTATAATATATGAATCAGTGAATAAAATATTAAATCCTAAAGAAATTGCAGCAGCAGGTTTAGGATTTTTAGTTATGTTTGTGTCATCATTTGTAAATTTTATGGTATCCAAAAAACTTTACAAAATTGCAAAACAAGAACAATCTATAGCCCTTGAGGCAGATGCACTTCATCTTAAATCAGATGTACTTACTTCTCTTGGGGTAGGTATAGGACTTTTAATTATGTATATTACAAAAATTAAAATTTTAGATCCTATAGTTGCCATATTAGTTGCGGTGTTTATTTTAAAAGAAGCTTTTGAACTTCTAAGAGAAGCATTGAAGCCTCTCTTAGATGGAAGGCTAACAGATGAAGAAATTGAAACTATTGAAAATATTATAGCTAAAAATGGTGGTAAATACTGCAGTTATCATGATTTAAAAACTAGAAGAAGTGGAAGCAGCAAACACATAGATATGCATCTAGTTGTTCCAGAAGATATGTCTGTAAAAGATTCACATATCATTTGTGATAACATAGAAAATGAAATAGAAAAAGTTCTTAAAAATACTGATGTTATGATTCATGTTGAACGTTGTGATAAAAAGTGTTCTTGTTTTGAATGTAATAATAATGAAGAAAAAAAGTGATATTATTTTATAGATTCAATAATTTTTTCATTTTTGTGTGTAAATGACAGTTTTAAAAGTATTGGCGTGATTATGGTGGTTAAAATTACAACCATTAAAGTTGGGAGAAAAACTTCTTCAGATATAATATGTTTTTGAAGGCCTATGTTTGCAGTTATAATTGCAACTTCACCTCTAGAAATCATGCCAATTCCAATTTGTATTGCTTCACTTTTATTCATTTTAAGTATTCTAGCAGCAAATCCACATCCGATTACTTTACCTAATACAGCTATTATAAACATTATAAGTGTTATAACTATAACTTTAGAATTTAAGCCTTTTAGGTTTGCTTCTATACCTACACTTGCAAAAAATATTGGTGATAAGAAACCAGAAGAAATTGATTTTATGTTTCTTTTTAAATATTCTTTATGCATTACACATGAAAGGAAAACTCCTGCAATATATGCTCCTGTTATTGCGGCAATACCTAAAATTTCTGCAATGTATGCTAAAATTAGTCCTAATGCTATAGCATAACTTAAAAATGTTTTCCCTGGTTTTATAAATTTAAAAAATTTATTTATATACTTTGGTAAATACAATATTGAAATAATGGATATTGTGCAGAACAATAGTATTTTTATAAGGGTAAATAGAATACTCAAGTTGGCATTTGCATTATAAGAAGATGATCCAGAAGCTAATGCAATTACAACTGAAATTAAAATAAGTCCAAGTACATCATCAATAACTGCTGCACCTAATATATTTATACCAGAACGTGAATTTAATTTTCCCATTTCAGTAAGCGTTTCAACAGTTATGCTAACGCTAGTGGCAGTTAAAATTACACCTATAAATAAATTTTCATAAAAATTAGAGAAAAACATATAAGCACAAAGTGTTCCCAAAATAAGAGGAACTATAACACCTGAAATTGCTATTACAAAAGACGTAAAGCCAGCCTTTTTTAAATCATCTACATTTGTTTCAATACCAGCTAAAAACATTAAAAATATTACACCAAGATTCGATAATAATTTTAAATTGTTGTCATACTGAACTAAATTAAGAATCAATGGCCCAAGTATAACACCAGCTATTAATGCACCAAGAACTTCAGGCATTTTAAATTTTTTGCTTATGCTCCCTCCGATTTTTGTAGATACAAGAATTAATGTTATGTCTAGTAAAGTTTTTTCCATAAGTAGCCTCCTAAAAAGTATAAAATAAAAGTGGACAATCCTAAAAAAGGATTACCCACCCCAGTAATCGAAAACTCTTGAAATTGGATATACATTATAGTATATTCCTTCAACCGATTTTTATTTATTAAATTATCTAAAGTTTAGCATATGTATTTTGAAAATTCAAGATTATTTTATTAAGAGTAAAATTTTAGTTGAATGTTTTACACATTAATGTAATATATAATTGAGGATATTTTGAAATTTTATGTCTACTAAATAGAAAGGAAGGTTACATGAATATAAATTATTTAAAAAATTATGCCAAATTGATTGTGAAAACAGGAGTTAATATACAAAATAATCAAATATTAGTTGTAAAATCCCCAGTAGAATGTGCTTATTTTACAAGAACTGTAGCAGAAATTGCTTACAAAGAAGGTGCAAGAGAAGTTGTAATTGATTGGAATGATGAAAAGCTCTCAAGAATTAAATATATTAATGCAAAAGATGATGTATTTGATGAATTCCCAAAATGGAGAGAGGAATTTTATAATTACTATGTTAGAAAAGGGGCAGCTTTTTTAAGTATCAGTGCATCTGATCCTGAAATTATGAAGGGGGTAGATGTAAATAAAATTGTTAGACTTAGCAAAGCATCTAGCAGTGCACTTTCCGAATATAGGAATAGATTGATGAATGACACTAATTCATGGTGTGTTGTAGGAGTGCCAACAAAAGCCTGGGCTAAAAAAGTATTTAAAGATTGCAGCGAAGATGAAGCAGTAGAAAAGTTATGGAATGCTGTATTTAAAACATCAAGAGTAGACAATTCCAATGCAATAAAAGCTTGGGAAGCTCATAATAAGAGCTTTATACATAAGATGGACTTTTTAAATAAAAATAGATTTAAATATATTGTCTATTCAAATTCTCTTGGGACAGATCTTAAAATAGAACTTCCAAAAGATCATCTGTGGCTTGGAGGCTCTTCATTTAATTCAGAAGGAATTGAGTTCATGGCTAATATACCTACAGAAGAAGTTTTTACACTTCCATTAAAAACAGGAGTAAATGGGAAAGTTGTAAGTTCAAAACCTCTTAATTTAAATGGAAGTTTAATAGAAAACTTTTCACTTACATTTAAAGATGGTAGAATTGTTAGCTTTACAGCAGAAAAGGGATACGATTCTTTAAAAAGACTTATTGAAACTGAAGATGCATCACATTATTTAGGAGAGGTAGCTCTTGTGCCTTATGATTCACCAATTTCAAATTCAAATATATTATTCTACAGTACTTTATTTGATGAGAATGTATCATGCCACCTTGCAATTGGAGATGCATATCCTACATGCCTTAAAAATAGTAAGAACATGTCAAGAAGCGAACTTGATAAGGCAGGAGTAAATCATTCAATAGAACATGTGGACTTTATGGTTGGTACAAAAGATTTAAATATAATTGGAATAAAAGAAGACGGAAGCAAACTGGACATATTTAGAGACGGGAATTTTACTATTTAAATATAGTAATACTTTTATATAAAGATGTAATTATATATTTTAAACATTAAGGATTATTTCAAGAAATTTTTGAAATAATCCTTTTTTTATATAATAATCCATAAAAATGATTAAAAATAAAAATATGGTAAATAATATAGATAATTGATTCAATAGGAAGTGATAAAAATAGAAAAAAAAGATGCTGATAAACTTAGCAAATATATTGATTTGGACAATTATAAAATATCACTTAATTTAATAAAAAATATCAATAAAGAAATAGCTAAAAAATATATTTTATTTCCATTTAAAGAGAATGAAAAAGAATTATTTGTTGCAATGTCAAGTTCAAATAATTACGAAGCATTGAATGACCTTAAATTTATTACACACAAAAGAATAATTTTTTTAAAAGCAGAAAAGACACAAATAAAGCAATATATAAAAATGTATTATGAAATAGAAGATACTAATGAAATGCTTCAAGAGATAAACATTGATAAATTGAGGAATGACTTAAATTTAGAAGATAAAGTTGATTCACCTTCTGTAAGGCTTGTAAATTCAATAATAGAACAAGCAATTTCAAAGAAAACAAGTGATATACATATAGAACCATTTGAAAATTGTGTGTATGTTAGATTCAGAATAGATGGTATATTGCATGAGATAAGAAAACTTCCTAAATCAGTTTATAAAAGCATTAATATAAGAATTAAAATCATATCTAAAATGAATATAACTCTAAAAAGGGAACCTCAAGATGGGAAAATAGATACATTTAAGGAGTATGAAGATTGCAATTTTAGAGTCTCTTCTGTGCCAACTATATACGGAGAAAAATTTGTCATTAGGATATTATATAAATCTGCTAAATCTATGAAATTGGATGATATTGCAGGGGAAAATTCAAAGCTTATAAAAAATATAATAAAAAAGCCTAATGGAATTATACTGCTTACAGGGCCTACAGGTAGTGGTAAGTCTTCTACAGCTTATTCAATTTTAAATGAGTTTAATTCAGTGGAAAAAAATATAGTTACAATAGAAGATCCAGTAGAATTTACTATGGAAAGAATAAATCAGATAAATGTAAATAAAAAATCAAATTTAACTTTTGCAGCAGGGCTTAAAAGTGTGCTAAGACAAGATCCTGATATTATTTTTGTTGGAGAGATAAGGGATGAAGAAACTGCAAAGGTTGCAGTAAGAGCTGCTATAACTGGACATCTTGTGATAAGTACGCTTCATACAAATGATGCACCAGGTGTTATACCAAGATTAAGAGACATGGGAATAAAATCATACTTACTATGTGATGCTCTTACAGCAGCTATTGCACAGAGACTTGTTAGAAAAATTTGTCCTTACTGTAAAGAAGCTTATTTGCCAAGTGATTTTGAAAAAAAGTTATTTAAGCTTAATGAAAATGAAGTTTTATATAAAGGTCATGGATGCTTAAAATGCAACAATACAGGCTATAGTGGGAGAACTGCAATTTTTGAAATAATGGAAATTGACAGTGAACTTAAAAAACTTATATATGAAAACAAGAGTATAGAAGAAATTAAAAAACATTGTGAAAATTCTAAAATGACAAGCTTATCTAAAAATGCTAAATCCATTGTTAAAAAAGGAATTACCACTACTTATGAATATGTTAAAAGTATAAATATTGAGGATGATTCAAGATGAATTTTTATAAATATAAAGCAGTTAATAGCAAAGGGGAAAGTTTTTGTAGCTTTGATTATAGTGAAAATCCCTATGAATTATTTTCAAAGGTGAGATTAAAAGGATATTACATAATAAAAATAAGAAGAACATTAGATATTAAGCAATTTAGATTTAATAAAAAGATAAGTTATAAAGACATTTCAGTTTTCTCAAAGCAACTTTCTTCAATGTTAAAAGCAGGTTTTAATATTTCTGATGCGTTAGAAGTAATTTATTCCAATGTAAATTGTAAAGCTTTAAAGAATAATATAAATTCCTTAAAAAAAAGTATGCTAAGCGGAAATGGATTTTATGACAGCCTAGTAAAATATAAGAACCTCTATCCTAATTTTTATATAGAGATGATAAACATTGCTGAACAGAGTGGAAATTTAGATATCATATTAGAAGATTTATCTAGTTACTATATGAGACAATTCACAATTAAAAAAAGCATAAAGTCAGCTATGGTATATCCTGCAATTGTATTTTTAGCATCTATAGCCATATTTATGTATATGGAAATAGGAATAGTTCCTATGTTTGCAAATACTTTTAAAAGTCTTGGGCAAAACATGCCTGTATATTCTATAGTGATTATGAATTTAAGTAAAATGCTAGTGATAAATTGGAAAATTATTCTCGTTTTTATGCTTGGTATATTTGCTTTAATTTATAGGATATTTAAGATTAAAAAAGTTAAATTTCACATGGATAAATTTAAAGTAGAGATTCCATTTATAAGTTCCATTTATAAAAAAATTATGGGTGCGCAATTTACAAGATCTCTTGAAGTAATGCAAAAAAGCGGTGCTAATTTGATAAATTCCATTGAAATGATAGCAAAAGTTTTAGGTAATGCTTTTGTAGAGAAAAAGATAGATGAATCGCTTATTAAAATTCAAAAAGGCGAGAGCATAGCTAAATCTATTGAAAGTACAGAAATTTTTGACCATTTTCTAATATCTATGATTTCAATGGGAGAACAATGTGGAAACTTAGAGGAAATGATGAGACTTTCAGCAGATATATATGATGATGAAATAGAAAATACCATTAAAAGATTTGTGAGTCTCATCGAGCCTTTTTTAATAGTTATCTTAGCCATAATTGTTGGAACAATAATCATTTCAGTGATGATGCCTATGCTTAAATTAATGCAGGATATATAGGAGAAAATATGAAGAAGTTGAGAGGATTTACTTTAATTGAACTTATAGCAGTAATTTCTATAATAGCTATATTAGGTGGCATATTAGTGCCTAAATATGTTTCATATATTTCAAAGGCAAAAACTGAAAAGGCCGAGCAAATTGCAAGGATACTATATGTATCTGCTATGAGAAGTTATCTAGAAAATGAAAGCTTTTCTAAAAGTGACGTAACTGAAGCTTTAAATGAAGATATAAGTTTAAATGATGTTTCTATAAGTGTTATGGAACCTACAGATGATAATAAAAATATTGAGGCTGATTTTAGTTCAGATGGTGCAAAATATAAAGTTTTAATTCATGGAAGCAGCAGTTCATATGAATTTAAAACTGGATATGACACCTCTATAAGTTGATAATTATGAATATTAAAAGAGGATTTACATTAATTGAAATAATATGTGTTATGGCAGTTATTTGTATAATAACTTCTGTGGTGTTTTTAGAGGCGAAAAATTATAAAAAATTTAGAAATGAAATAGA
>JAQUXS010000114.1 GCA_028692255.1 Clostridium sp. | reverse complement strand
TATCATAAGTATTTTGAACCTCTAGATTTCAATCCACGCACCCGTGAAGGATGCGACAATAGAATTTAATACAATTGGTAAAACTGGTGGAATTTCAATCCACGCACCCGTGAAGGATGCGACTTCATTCGTATTGTTCTTGTTTGTCACTTTGTGTATTTCAATCCACGCACCCGTGAAGGATGCGACAAATACACGATACAAAAAAACACCCCCAAAAGGGATTTCAATCCACGCACCCGTGAAGGATGCGACTTAAGGTCATAAATTAATTAGGAGGTTGTTAGTATATTTCAATCCACGCACCCGTGAAGGATGCGACCATATACTTACCAAGCCAAGAAGGATCCAAAACAATTTCAATCCACGCACCCGTGAAGGATGCGACTGCACTTTTCTAATAAATTATCATAAAAATCATATAAATATTATATAATTTTTAATTCTGATTAAAAATATTTTTAATTTTTCTTTTATCTAATAAAATTTGTAAAATTTATTACTATTATTTAACTATTTATCTGCGAAACCTCCAGCTTTTTATGTTTGCTTATGATTCGCAAACTAAATTATTATTGCATCATCTAATGGATGATATGTGTTATTTTTACCCATTTGTTCGACTCTATTTTCCCAGTTTTTCCCTATAAGATAGAATCTTAAACTGTCTTTATCAGACTCTATAACTTTAGATAATGAATTTTTTAGTTCTACAAATTGAGCGGGATCAACTAAACATTCAAATACAGAATTTTGAACTCTTTGTCCATGATTCACACATATCTTAGCTACCCTTCTAAGTCTAGTTTTCCCTCCATCACTTTCAGTATTCACATCATAAGTTACTAAAACCATCATAAATATTTCACCTTCCTATCTCATAAAAAATGGGGGGTAACTATCAATGTCATTTCTTAAATATCTTGCTAATAGCATTGCTTGTACATATGGAATTAATCCAATTTCTATTTTTTCATTTAAAAATGGATGAGTTATAACTTCTTGCTTTCTCTTTTGCCAAGCAGTAAGAAATATACTCTTCGTATCTTTATCCATTATAATTCCACCACTTTCCTTTTTTATAAATCCTTTAGGTGAAATTTGTTTTTTATTAATCAATGAAATTACAAATCTTTCAGCAATATAAGGTCTAAGTTCCTCGATCATATCTAACGCTAAACTTATTCGCCCTGGTCTATCTGTATGCATAAATCCCACATAAGGATCTAATCCTACTGTTTCTAATGCACTTTCCATGTCATTCGCGAGTAGTGTATATGCAAAAGATATTAAAGCATTAAGATTGTCCATAGGAGGTCTCTTACTTCTTTCATTAAAATAAAAATCTTCCTTTTGTTTTAAAATAAAATTATCGAATACTGAAAAATAATTTCTAGCTGCTTCTCCTTCAACACCTCTTAACTCATCAATATTAGTAGCATTTTTTACATTTTCTAATGAAACTGATAGCTTTTGTAAAACAAATCTCATTTTATCACTATCAACTACATCCTCATGATCTCTTATGGATCTACTAACTACATTTCTGCAATTAACAATTTTCCCAGTTATACAATTCTTAGATATTTCTAAAGGTTTTTCAATTCCATCTGCATATCTATACTGAGTTCTCCTTAATAGAACATTTCCTTTTACTTTTCCAGATACTTTAGCCATAAATCTTCCATATTCATTTAAAAAAGATACTCCAACATTATTATCTACACAAAGTTTCATAAGACCTGGACTTATTCCTACATAATTAAAGCAGACAATATTCTCTAGTATGTGTATAGGTCTTCTTAATACTTCTTTGTTATCGATCTTTATTACAACATTTTCTCCATCTCTTGAAACATATGCTTCAGGATTTGTGACATATAAGGTGTTTAAAAGTGTTCTCACTCATCATCATCTCCTAACTTGCAATATTTTTCAATATAATTAGCTACATTTGCCTTTTTATTTGTTAAACGTGGCATACATATATCTACTAAAGAGCAACTTTTACAATGCTTTCCACTTTCAGCTTTTGGAGTAACTTTACTTGTATATATTTCATGCATTTTTTCAGATAAATCAATAACTTCATTTCTTAACTCATCTGTTATCTTTACCTTAACTCGCCTTTTTGTTTCATTATAGAAGAAATCCGCTGAAGATATAGTACATTTTAGCATTTCCTCAAGGCACAATACTTCTAGCACTAACTGAACTATATCTCTTTTATCTTCCTTAGGTTTACCTCTTTTATATTCAACTATATTCGGTATCCATAGTCCTTCTTTATCTTTTAATTCAATGCCTTTTTTAGCTTTTGTAAATTCAACTATATCTGCAATTCCATAAAACCCAAGGTTATATGAAGCTAAAGGTATAGCTCTACTTATAAATGTATCTTTTCTACTTTCAGTGAAAAATGGATTGTCTGCATTTTCATGTATAAACTTTCCCTCCATAGTAGCCCTATTTTCTGCCCATTGTTGTTCTAAATGTATCAATGCCCATTGCCTTTTGCAAAAATAAAAATGCTGTATCCCTGAAAGTGATAATAATTCTTCTTCTTTATACATTATAATTTTTCAATTACTTTAACCCCATCAATAGGGTCTTTATCAATAATTATTTCATAATCATTAATGCTTCTTGAAGGGCTATTTATATTTTTTACTTTTACTTTATCAAATAGAATATGTGAAGGTGCATTTCCAAGTGAAGTTTCATGTTCAAATACTATTAATTTTCTAGTTGCCATTTTTCCTCTTGCTGCTGAATGGTCATGCTCAAACATATTAATTAATGCTTCCCATAATAAATTCAAATCATCTTCTGTAAATCCTGTTACTCTCTTCGCAAGCTCTGCTGAAACATACCCTTCTACTCTGTAAAGACCATAAGGAACAATGTGCTTTCTGCCCATTTCAGTCTCTTTAGCTTCACCTTCTTTAGTTATAGCCATTCTTGTTATAGTTACTTCCTGTTGAAATATTGGATCAACACTCTTTGCAAAATTTATTTGAATAGGTCCTCTTACAGTGCCACAATCAACTTTAGTAGACATTACAGCTCCAAAAGTCCTTATATCAAAAAAATTATCACACATAAACTTGGTTAATTTCTTTTGCAACTCTTTATCTTTAGCTACTTCCTTTTTCTCCTTATCATTTGAATTTTTAACGCCTAAAAAATCATATGCTCTTTGATGCTGTAAATTTAAAATTGCACCATCTTTTACATAAATCTCATATCCTTGTACAGCATCTCTTGCAATTTCTACATAATTTCTAATTTTACGCTTTATACAAACATCAGTAACAATACCTTGTCCTGTTTCAGGATCTATTCTTGGCATATTACCTGCATCTGGATCTCCATTAGGATTTCCATTCTCAACATCAAAAAATAAAACAAATTCATATCTTTTATCTATTACATTACTCATAATTACTTATCCTCCTTTTTTATATAAAACCATTGATTTTGATGATAATACCCTAAAATAAATTCACCTTGTTCATCTAAAGACAAATGCTTTGGAAATTCATCTACCATCTGCAAAATAGTGCCTTTCAATTTTTCAAAATATATTGTTCTATCTCCTTTAGCAGTATGGTGTAGTGATAGTTTTAAAAGAACTGGAAAAACTGATGCAGGAGTTGCAGATGCACTTGTAAAATATCTATCTTTAATAGTATTTATATTACTTGCTTCTAGCTGTGCTTTTTCTAAAACTGCAAAAAGTCTTCCTAATTGATATGGGATACTTGAACTATTTTCATTTAAACTCACTGTTATATCCTCCTTTATTTTAGATAATTTATATTTTCTTATTAAACATGATTTAATTATTGCAACACGTTTATAATTTATATCTCTATCAGCTCTAATTCTTGAAATAATTGCATTATATAAGGAGCTTGGATACAATCTTCCTGTAAAAATAGAATTCATTAAGCTCTTACTTAATACTGGTGATATTTTCTTGTCCTTTGCATTTTTTATTACTGTTTCATTTAAAATCATCCATATAGGAATTGATTTTTCATTCCCTATAATTTTTAAATTATTATAATGATCTGCAATTCTACTTGTAAAATACTCAAAAGAATTTTCTTCATAAAAAGCTATAGCTAGTCTTGCATTGTTAGGAGAGATTCCAAGTATATGAACAGTAGTACTAGGATCTATATTATAATTTTCTCCATTAAGCTTAATACCTTCAGAATATTTAATTAAAATATCTTTAGCTAAATTCCTAGCATCCATATCAGAAGTCTCAGTTTCAGTTTCTTCTTTTTCAGCTGTTGGATTCAGTAATTCTGCTAATAAATCTTCATATATACCTTTCTTTTCAGCCCAAAATACAACTGTATCTTCTCCGATAAACATACGATTCTTAGGATTTCTTAATAAGTAATTAAGTACTGTAGTGTCAGGACAAACGCATGAAATAAATTTAATTTAAAACCTCACCTTTTTTTGATAAAATGATAAAAAAGGAGGAGGTTTTAGATTATGAAAAACATTAATGATATGTATGATTTTTTTGATTCATT
>JAQUXS010000050.1 GCA_028692255.1 Clostridium sp. | reverse complement strand
TAAAAATACTTTTACTTTATATTTTCAGTACAAAACTCAATAAAATCATCAATAGCACTATCTTTTTGTATGTATACGAAATTAAATTCCCTATATATACTCACATTTTTTATACTAACTTTTTTTATACTTCCCTGGGCAAGTTCTCTTTGAACCGTTTCTTTAGATATTATGGAGTACCCAAGATTTTCTTCTATAAGCGACTTAATTGCATTTATACTTCCTATTTCCATATATGGCTTAAATTTTGATTTATCATATCCAAGTTCCATTAATTTATTTTCAAATATCTTTCTAGTTCCAGACCCTTTTTCTCTAACTATTATATTTTTAGAAAGCACCTCTTCCATTGAGACTTCCTTTTTTACTGCAAACTCATGTTTAGGTGAAACCGCAAGAATTAATTCATCATCCTTTAATTTTTTATATTCAAATTTATTTTTATCAAAAGTGCCCTCAATTAAAGCAAAATTAATTCTTCCATTTATGAGTTTTTCTAATATTTCTTTCGTGTTATTCACTTGAAGTAATATATTTATATTTTCATATAGTTTTTTGTACTTTCCCAAAATATGCGGCATTATATAATCTCCAATAGTCATACTTGCCCCCATATTATATGTTTTTACAATTGAAGATTTATTTTTAAGTTTCATTTTCAGTGATTTATAGAGAAGTTCTATTTCTTCTGCATATTTATATAAAATCAAACCTTCCTGGGTAGGTTCAATTCCCCTTCCAACCTTTTCAAAGAGCTTTACTCCATATTCTTCTTCCAAATATTTTATATGCTGTGACACTGCTGGCTGAGTTATATTTAATACTTCACCAGATTTAGTAAAGCTCTTTGTTCTAGCCACAGTTATAAATGTAAACAGCCTAATATCAATCAATATTATCACCCTAACTATAATAAATATTTATAATTAATTATAACATATAAGTTTTACTTATAATTATATAAAAATTTATAATTTGTTTCGTAGGCAATATGCACTTATCATTATATATGAATTATTCATAACATAAGGAGATGTTTTTAGTGACTTGGTTTAAAAACAATATAAAAGGAATATTATTTACATTTATTTTAGCACTTATAGCAACATTTATTGGAAATAAATTTCCAATCATAGGAGCACCTGTATTTGCAATTCTTATAGGTATCCTTATTAATAACACTGTAGGTAAACCTACCTCTGTTTCTGATGGGGTAAGTTTTACATCTAAAATAATTCTTAAATGGGCAATAGTTGTTCTCGGGGCAGGCCTTAGTTTAAATGAAGTTTTTAAGACTGGTATGCATTCTTTTTCAGTAATGATTTTTACACTTTTAGCTTCTTTTATAACTGCTTTTTTCTTTGGTAAACTACTAGATGTGCCTTCTAATTTAAAGAGTTTGATAGGAGTTGGTACTGCAATCTGCGGAGGTTCTGCTATAGCTTCAATAGCACCAATAATAGAAGCTGACGATATGGAAGTTGCATATTCTATTTCAACTATATTTTTATTTAACATTATAGCAGTACTTATTTTTCCTGCCATTGGACATTTATTTCACTTCTCTAACAATGCTTTTGGTCTTTGGGCTGGAACTGCAATAAATGACACTTCCTCAGTTGTAGCTGCTGGATATGCTTATAGTAATGCTGCTGGTGCATATGCCACAATTGTAAAGCTTACAAGAACAACTATGATTATACCAATATCACTTGTATTCACAGCCCTTCAAATAGCAAAGAAAAAACGTGAATCAAATGGAAATGGTCATATAAACTACAGTTTTGTAAAGATATTTCCATGGTTTATACTATTCTTTATCTTCGCCTCATTTTTAAATACAATGGGCGTTTTTAAGGGCAATTCAATAGCTTACTTAAATACTTTAGGTAAATTTATGATTGCCATGGCTATGTCAGCAGTAGGACTAAATTCTAATTTCAAAAAAATGATAAAAACTGGTGTTAAACCAATATTCTTAGGACTTATTGTGTGGTTTTGTGTTGCATCTGTAAGCATAATTGTTCAAGTTCTTACACACCAAATGTAAATTAAAATGAAATTTCTTTAAAAACATTACCGTCTAAATCTTTTATTTTAAAGGTATTATCCTCGAGCACACCATAAGAATGAGGGTTGCCTTCTTTAGGTAATGTTATAGATCCAGGGTTTATTACAAATATATCCTGGATCTTTTTAACTATAGGTACATGCGTATGTCCATAAATTAAAATATCACCGCTGCTTAATTTTGGCATATTATTTTCATTGTATATATGCCCATGAGTTAAAAATATTCTTCTGCCTTCATATAAAATTGTAGAAAAAGTATCCATCATTGGATAATCAAGAACCATTTCATCAACTTCACTGTCACAGTTTCCCCTAACTGCTATAATTTTTTCCTTATATTCATTTAAAAATTTAGTTACCTCTTTAGGATTGTAACCTTTGGGCAGATCGTTCCTTGCACCATGATAAAGTTCATCCCCTAAAATAACTATATTCTGGGATTTTTCTTTTTTGTAATTTTCAAAAGCTCTTTTTAAATAATAAATTGATCCATGTATATCTGATATGAAAAATATTTTCATATAAAATCACCTCTCAAAAATTAATTGTTTTCTTTCATTAAAGAAGCTTCTATATCCCAAGTAACATGCTATAAATGAAGCTATAGCTGTAGTTGAAAGCATCATAAAAGTTACCATAATCTGATATTTTATTGCATTTACCGGTGAAACTCCTGCTAAAATAAGTCCTGTCATCATACCTGGCAAAGACACAATTCCAAGGGTTTTTGCTGAATCAATAGTTGGAAGCATCCCTGTTTTAATGGCATCTCTTATTATCTCAAGAGAAGATGTCCTTATGTCCGCTCCAAGTGAAAGTTTAGTTTCAACTTCTTCACTTTTGTTTTTAAAATCAGCCTTCATTTGCCTAAAACAGAGCCCTATAGCTACCATAGCATTGCTTATAATCATTCCTCCTACTGGAACAATTTGACTTGGTTCATACTTTATTGCCTTTGCAAAAACAAGAATTAAAAGTGTAATAACTGTACCTATAATTATTGATACAAATGATATAGTCTTAACATTTCTTATTCCTTCTCCTCTTTTTCCTGCATTATAAGCTGCATTAAAAGTCATAAATAAAAGAAGCAGTGTTGTAAATGCAACATTTTTAAGATTAAATATGTACTCTAGCACGTATCCAACTGCAAGTAATTGGATTACAGCTCTTATAACACCTATTAATGTTTCCTTTTCAAGCTTTAATTTCTGAGTATAAGAAAAAAGTAGTGAAATTATTACAAGGAAGGATGCTATTAAAAGAGATGAATTACTCATAGCAAGTCCATTATTCATTTTTTAACACCTCCAATGACTTAATCTCTCCATCTTCTATAGTAACAACTTTATTTGCATATTTTTTGCTTTGTTCTAGGTTATGCGTTATCCACATTATTGTAATTCCCTCTTCATTTAGTTTTTTAATTACATTTTCAACGATACACGTATTGTCCGCATCAAGTGCAGATGTAGCCTCGTCAAGTAAAAGTACATCCGGCTTAAATAATAAACTTCTTATAAGTGCAATTCTCTGCTTCTCTCCACCAGATAAATTTCTTACATTCTTGCCTAAATAATCCTTATTGAATTTAAAATCATTCATAAGTTTATTGATTCTTTTATAATCAACTACAGTATTTCTTATGCTATAGGTAAATTTAAAATTATCTAAAACAGTATCACCAAATAAATGTGGAGTTTGAAAACAATATGCTATTTTTTTTCTAAGTTCCATTGGATTGTATTCTAAATAATCTTTTCCAAGATATTTTACATTTCCTCTAGTTGGACTTATTAAATCAGCACACATTTTAAGAAATGTGCTTTTTCCACTTCCTGAATGTCCTATTATAGAAATAAATTCTCCAATATTAATTTCTATATTTATATCTTTTAATATTGTGTTATCATCACTAATATATGAAACTTCTTTAAATTCAAGCAAAGACAATTCGTTCACCTCTTAATTAAACTATTTTGTATATTAATTATAACATTTTTAAAAAAATATTCTGATGATGTTATTCTTTTTATTTTTAAATACTAAAAAATGTGCCTTAAAATCAGTTAAAACTTGAGATTAAGCACATTTTTTGTTTTATTGATAAAATACATATAGCTAATAATAATGATTTTTTTAAAATCCTTCTCTATGAATTATCCGATTTTCTCCTAAAAATTTTATTCACAAACGATTGATTTTTTTCAAGTAATAATTCTTCCTTAATTTTATTTTTTTCAGAAATTTCAATTTCGATTTTCTTTTTTAGAATTTCATTATTTTTTTCTTTTTCTTTTAACTTGTTTTGCAGTTTCGCTTCAACAAGTTTCTGATCTGTCAACTTCTTATTTGCATTATCTAATTTCTTCTGAACATTTTGTTTTACCTCAATAAATATATTAAAATTTTCTTCTACTCTCTTTTTCTGATCAGATATTTTTTCCAATTCGCTTTTATATTGTTCCTCAATTCTTTGCTTTTTCTGTAACTGCATATTAATAGACATAATTTTTTTCTTCAATATGTTATTTTCAAAATTAATCCTGAAAAGTTCTTCTTTGATTTTCTTAATATGCTCATCTTCACTATTAATGATAAGATCATTATCATCATTCTTATCCTCAGAAGGTTTTTTATCTTTTTCGAATATTTCATCAAATTTCAAAATATGTAAATCAGGTTCATCAGTTCCATAAATTCTTTGTATTTTATTTAATTCATCCTGATTTCCTCTATTTATAAAATTATATATTAAGGTATATTTATCTTCACTTAAACTATATTTAAGAGCCGGACTCCATTTTTCATTACTGTAATAAGAATAAAATACTCCACTATCTTCTTTCCAACTTATAATAATTACATTTTTTATACTAAGTAAAATTGGTTCACCAATTATATTAGTACTTTCATATACTTTAAAGCTTTTAATATTTTGATTATTTTGAAATTCTACGTAATCAAATGAATAATTTGATCCATTCTTTGTCATATTTAAAATATTTACAGAATCAAAGTCATTTAGAACTTTAAAAAAAATACTCTCCCCGCACAAACCATAAATACGTTTTGGTAAAGTCCACAAATTATTTTCGTAGCTGGAATAATTTAATGCTATCTCATCTCCACTATCACTAATAAAAAATACTTTAATACAGTTAACCTCATTTACTTGCACCTCATAATATTCTTCAGCCTTTTCAGACATAACAATATCTTGAATAGTACTAACCTTAGTTTCTTTTCCATCCCATTTGCAATGTGTTAAAACCCCATGTCCACTTCCATCTATAGAAACAAGTAAATAAAAGAAATGCATTTCTCCATTTATTATAGTAACTTTCAAATTCTGAACATCAAATTTTGCATCTTCTATACAGTAAAGCATCTTCCCAATCCATTTACTGTCCTTAAATGTGCAATACTTCAATTCTTTTTTTGAATTTACATAAATTATATGAATTGTTTCATCTTCTTCTATATAAATAGCAAAATTGCCTACATTATTATCAATTATTTTTTCTTTTATCCATTTACCTTGTTCACACATAATTTTGTAAACTAAATTTTTATTGCTATTTGTATAAAATTTCCATGTTTTTTTATTGGAATCAATATATATCCAAGGATAATCAACTCTCATAACTATTCTCCCCCCTTACAAAATTATATTTTTATATAATAAGATTTATAACTTTATTCTCCATAAAAACTTTTATATAAAATATCACCATTTTTATACTCCATCATACTATGTAGTGTAAGCATTATAGAATTTTCATTTACAACAATCTTTAAAAAGGAGGAAAATCTATGCCCATAAATTTTGATAAATTTGTACCACGCCCGGGTCTTGTAAATAAACAGGGTCGTCTTCCTGACCCATCAGAATTAGTTTGCATTGAAGTTCCTAAGGTTTTTGATCAATGTTTAATAAAAAAATGCCTTGTTTATGATAAAGGTCCGGATACAAATAAAACAGATTGCGAATTAAGAAGCAACCCACTTGATAATCCAAAGATGTATATTGGTTGTAGAGATTTTAAAGTTAAACTTACATCTGTAGAGAAAATTTCACTTTCAGGAGAAACTGACCTAAAAAAAATAATTATTTCTTACGTTATTTCCTTCTATGCAGACTACATTGATTGTAATGCAGTAAATAGAAGCGAATTTTATGAAATTAATAGAGAAGATGTTATTGGAAAATTCTATTGTCCTGATTCATTATCACAAATTTCTGATAACTCTGAGGATCAACATACAAATGTTATAAAGCTTGAGATGGTAGCTGATGCATTACAAGCAATATTTAGCAAAGATTGTAATGGCTGTGATGTTTTAGATATTACACTAGGATACTATATTGTAGTTAAATGCGAGCTTACAGTACAACTTCTTATACCATCTTATGAATATTGCCCTATTCCTAAGGCACCTTGTCCTATAGAGCCTGAAGAAAATGTATGCGATAAGTTTAAAAAAGCACCAATACCTAAATTTTATCCAGATCTCAACTTGAAACCACTGTTTCCTGATAGTGAACCTGATTCACCATCTGAACCAAACTACAACTTAGGAAATGAATACACAGATGAAATTTAGATAATAACTTTTCACCTTTCTACATGGTTTTCATATAATATAACAGCCAGTAGAAAGCTTTATACAAAATTATGATTTAAGATTATAAGGGAGGATTATATATGAATTCACTTACAAATTCAAATTACGAAAATACTTCATGCCATCATCCACACTGCTTTGATCCATGTCCCCCAAGATATGTTGAATGTAAAGAGCATGCAGATTTACATCCACTGCCAGGTCATGCACTTTTAGAAATTGGTACAGGATTCAACCCAACAATTTCAGCTACCACCACTTTACCAGCATCTGTAGCGCAGGTAATTATAGACCCTACTTGCTTCTGTGAAGCAAATATTAAAATTGAATTTTCAAGTATACTACAATTAACGGGTCTTACTGCTGCCGACAATCTTACCGTTCAATTAAGCAGAATTATCTATTCTCATGGAGTTGCAGTACCAGAAGTGTTGCAAAGTTTTCCAATAACAATAGGTGCACTAGTAACTGGTTCATTACCATTTGGTTTTGTTTTCGGTGATAAGAGTGCATCCTCAAGAAGAAGAACTTATCTTGTATCAGTGGTTAGTAGAACCTTAACCGGAGCTGGTACAGTTGCATTTGGAAATGTTAACATTTTAGCCTTAGCCGTTGGTGGTATAAGAAAATTTTAAAAAATAGAAAGACTCCAATAATAGGAGTCTTTCTATTTTTCCAATAAATATTTTATAAATTTACAATATTAATTCATAAATAATATCTTTTGAATGTTATTCTTTCTATTGTTAAATACTAAAAAGTGTAGTATTGTAATTCTTTGATAGTAATTATAAGGAGACTTTATTAATATGAATATTTTATTTGAAAAACTCGGAATAAATTCCTCTACTGCGGATGGATTAAAAAAAATGGGCATAGAAACGCCAACAAATATTCAGGAAAAAGTTATACCTGAAGCTCTTATGAATAAGGATATTATCGGCAGATCAGAAACAGGAAGTGGAAAAACCTTAGCATATCTACTGCCTATTTTTGATAAGATTGACAGCAGTAAAAGAGAAATGCAGGCAATTATCCTTGCACCTACTCATGAACTTGTTATGCAAGTTTATAATACAGTAAAAAGCTTATCTGAAAATTCAGGAACTAATGTTACATGCATATCTGTAATGGGTGATACCAATATAAACAGACAGATTGAAAAACTTAAGAAAATTAAGCCACACGTTATAGTTGGTTCCCCTGGAAGAATTCTCGATTTAATTAAAAAGAAAAAAATATCTGCATACACAATAAAAACTATAGCTATAGACGAGGCGGATGTCCTTCTTAGCAGCGACAGCCTTGCAAATATAAAAGCTATAATTAAAACTACACTGCGTGAAAGACAGCTTCTTGCATTTTCTGCAACAATGTCAGAAGAAATTATTCACACTGCAAAAGATTTAATGAAAGAACCTGAATTTATAACAGTAGAAGAAAAAAATGAGGTTAATTCAAATATAGAGCATTCCTATTTTACATGTGAAAGACGAGATAAAATAGAAATACTTAGAAAACTAGTTCACGCAATTAATCCTCTAAAAGCTTTAGTTTTTATTAATAGAAGCAGTGACATTGAAGAAACAACAGCAAAATTACAATATCATAAACTTAAGGCAGAAAGCATTCATGGCAGTAATATAAAAGAAGACAGAAAAAATGCTCTTGAAGACTTTAGAAATGGTAAAATTCAGCTTCTTGTTGCCTCTGATATAGCTTCCCGTGGTCTTGACATAGAAGGAATCACTCATGTATTCAATCTTGATGTTCCTATAAAACCTATTAATTATCTACATAGAGTTGGAAGATGCGGCCGTGGAAGCAAAAAAGGTTTTGCTATAACAATAGCCTCTGGAAATGAAATAAAAGACATAAAAAAATACGAAAAAGAATTTAATATTAAAATTGAACATAAGAAAATATACAAGGGTGAAATTTTGGATTAATTTACATTATTTAATATCATGTTAACTTTGTTTTAATCCTTCCCCTTAATTTCCGTGTTAATCTTTACATGAAAAAACACAATTAAGGGGATTTTACTTTGTTTAAATTAATTAAGCCAAGAAAACAAGTAGCAATAGTATTTGCAGTATTATTGTTACTTGTAAGTTCTGTAATCTCATTTCCAGTAAACGTTTCTGCCAATACTAATTCGCTTTATGTAATTTCAATATTAGTAACTGCCGATATACATGATCATGTCCTTAACTATATGATTAAACTGCTTCAAAAGCCCCCTACAATTCAAGGCACACCTCTTTCCTATTATTTTGACAAAATAGACACCAACTGCGAATATCCACTACTGAAAGTTATGGGTGCAATGAAATATGATACTTGGACTCTTGGAAATCATGAATTTAACTATGTCCTTACAACTTTAAATAGAATTATAGCAGATGCAAATAAAGAAAATATAAATGTATTATCCGCTAATACTTACAAAACTGATAATACAAACTTTGTAAAGCCATATTATATTAAAAATTTTAACATCAACGGTAAAACAATTAAGGTAGGTATATTAGGGCTTACAACAAAATGCATACCAGATTGGGGATCCTTCTCATTATGCTGGTCTTCATTTTAACGATTTAGTTTCAAAAGCAAAATTTTGGGTACTAAGGCTAAAAGCAGCAGGTGCTAATATAGCCATTGGACCAGCACACAGTGGTGAGGAAAGCCCATCTGATACCATACCTGAAAATCAAGTGAAAGCTATAGAAACTAAAGTTTCTGGTATAAATGCTATAGTTGTTGGGCACGTTCATAATACAGTAAATGACTTGAGTTTAAAAAATCCTCAGGGCAAAACTGTTCCAGTAATTAAACCAAACAAATGGGGTTCTTACGTATCCCAAATAGATTTAAATATAGATTCCAGCGGCAATTTTACTGACTTGATAACAAAAAATGTAGAAATTTTATTATAACTTATATAACATTAAATTGATTAATTTTTATTTTTATCTTTATCTTTTCCTAATATATACGATAATATATAGATATTAATATTTAGTTCAAACAATACTAAGGGGACATCTACCATGGATGATTTTAATTATTTATTTAAAATAAGCCAATCTTACAAAGAAAATCACAGAAGAGACAAAAGAGTTGATTTTGACTCCACTTTTGTAATAACAAGCGTAAACTCAAAAACATTCAACCCCAATTTAAAAGTTTTAGGATTGAATGTTTCAATTTCTGGTATTTCATTTAAATCAGATATAAAATTTAAAACTCATGATATTCTGGAAATTATATTTAAATATAAAAATATTACTACCCCTGCCACTCTTATAGTTAAACATGTAAATATATTCGATAATGGTTTCTATGTTGGCGGCAAATTTATTGCTTTACCTCATACATATTGGAAAATATTAAAAGATGACTTAATGTAACCTTTTTCAAGCAATTTTATAAAGTTTTTTATTTAATTGTACGATTATTAAATATATGTAAAATTTTTAATAATAAAAATTGCTAATAAGCTACATTCAAGATATAATTTAATTAATCATTTATAAGAAAGTTGGTGCCCTAATGGATGAAATTACAGTTGTTATTGTAGATGATTCTCCTTTTTCGATTGCCTTACTGAAAGATATGCTTACTGAAAGTAATTTTAAAGTTGTTGGAGAAGCACGTTCTTTAGAAGAAACAATTAAAGTTGTTAAAAGTATGAAACCAGATATTGTAACAATGGATGTAACAATGCCCGGTGCAGATGGATTTGAATGCACTAGGGAAATTCATAAAATTGATTCAAATATAAAAGTAATAATGATAAGTTCAATGATGGATGAGGAAATAGTTAACAAAGCAAAACAAAATCACGCATCTGGATATATCCAGAAGCCAGTTGATAAAGAGGAACTTACATTAACTATAAATAGAATTATGGCTGATGTTGATTTATATAGTGAATTAGACTCAATGTACTATTTAGCTTTTAAAGAAAGCTTCATAAATACATTTAGTAAATTCACTAAACTTACACCAGAATTTTCTTATACCTTGCCAAATGAAGAGCGTGAATCTAAAGGCATATCTATAATTATGGGGGTAATCGGAAAATATTCTGGAAAAATATTGTGTGATGTTTCTTACGATACCGCAACCAAACTCACAACAAATATGTTAAAGAGAAAACCTGAAAATGCACAGGAAATGTTTAACATTATTAGTGAACTAGCAAATATAGTTTCCGGTAATGCATGTTCCATGTTAAATAAAAAAAATAAATTATTTGGACTTAGAGTTTCTCCTCCTGCAGTATTTCATGGAAACTCGCTTATAATATCTAAATCACAATTAGATACAATAACATGTTCCATTGTTAGCACTGAATTTGGTGATATATATATGAGTGTTGGCTTTCAAAGGAGGCCTATCAAATGGATGTAAAATACATAAATCCTTTTATTGGTTCATTTATAAATGTAATGCCACAGCTTGGTATTAGTAACTTCAAAAAAGATACTTTATCTGTTAAAGATAGAGTAATAAAAAGTTCCGGCGTGCTCATAATCATTGGAATAGTTGGCGATTTTAAAGGAAATGTATTCTATAGAACAACTATGGATTGTGCTAAAAAAATAGCCTCTACTATGATGATGGGAGCTGAAGTTACTACACTAGATCCAATAGCTCAAAGTGCCCTATCAGAACTTGGAAACATGTTAGCGGCAAATGCATCTACAATTTTTTCAAAAGACAATATAATTATAGATATATCGACTCCAACATTGATGTACGGAGATTTTACAACAACTGCAAATTCAAAGCAGATAATCAGTATTAATATGCTAATTGGTGACGATCCTTTTGAAATTAACATAGCTATAGATAAATAGATATAAAAAATGGACCGCCGCACTATTTTTAGTGCGGCGGTCCACTTTTATCTCCAATGCAAAAGTACTACATTATAGGCACATTTTTAATTCCAAGTCCTGGTTCATCTGTAAGACTTATAATACTCTCATTAAAAATAGCCCCACCTTCTATAGGTTCTTCACTGCAGAGTATTGGGCCATCTAAATCAATTTTGGTTATAATGCTTTTTGCAGCTGCCAAATGTACTGCTGCAGTTACGCTTACCTTACTTTCAAGCATGCATCCCATCATACATTCTACGCCGTAAATTTCTGCTGCTGAACAAATCTTTAATGCGTTATTTATACCACCAGTTTTCATAAGTTTTATATTGATTAAATCACAAGATTTATTTTGCATGATTCTAAGTGCATCTGATGGAGAAAAAACACTTTCATCTGCCATTACTGGAATAGCTACATTATCTGTAACAAATTTCAATCCATCTATATCGTGTGCCTCTACAGGCTGCTCTACAAATTCTATATCAATGCCTGCATCTTCCATTCTCCTTAGAGTATAAACTGCTTCTTTAGGCTTCCACCCTTGATTTGCATCAATTCTTATTTTCACCTCATGACCTACAGCTTTTCTTACAGCTTTAAGCCTTTCAATATCCATTAATGAATCAGTGCCAACTTTCATTTTTAAAGTTTTATATCCTAGTTTTATAGCATCTAAACTATCCACTACCATTTGATCGGGACTGTTCACACTAATGGTTATATCTGTTATTATTTCTTTTCTGTATCCTCCTAAAAGCTTGTATAGAGGTGCACCATATAACTGACCATACAAATCATATAATGCTATGTCTACTGCTGCCTTTGCACTTGTATTTTTTACAATAGATTTATCAAGCTTTAACATTATTTCCTCAAAATTTTCAACGTTTAAACCTATTATACTTTTCTTTATATGATCTTCAATAGCTCCAATTATTGCTCCTGTAGTGTCACCAGTTATTACACCTGTAGGTGGTGCTTCTCCGTATCCAGTGTTCCCTGTGTCTGTAGTTATTTTTACAATAACATCCTCCACGCTGTTTACTACTCTTAGTGCTGTTTTAAATGTTCTTTTTAATGGCACAGAAATGTGTCCAATTTCAACTCCTATAATTTTCATAAATATTTTTCCTCTTTCTATTTTGCTTTGGAAAGAAAATAATTGTATACAACATTTGAAATATCACCTATAACATTCCTTGCATAATTATCACTTTGAGCATCCCATGTTTGCATTACAAATATGTATTCTCCAAAACTTGCATACACAATTCCTGCATCATGTTTTACTCCTTCAAGGTCTCCTGTCTTATGAGCTATAGTAAGGCTATCAGGTAAATTTATCCTCATCATAGAATCGTCTAACTGATGCTTTAATATCTCTTCCATAATGCTGCTAGAACTTTCATTTACAAGCTTTTTCAAATATATCTTTTCAAGTAAATCTGAAACATCCTGTGCACTTGTATAGTTTTCTCTCCCACTTTGTCTTGCAAAAATGTCCATCATTTTTCTCTCTAGAACTGTATTCTTAAATCCCTGTTCTTTAATAAAACCATTAATATAGTCCATACCTAAAATATCTATGATTTTATTAGTAGCTGTATTATCACTTTGTATTATCATTAAAATAATTAAATCCTTTAAAGTAAAGCTGTCCTCATCATCAAGAAGAGTAACTATACTGTATGGAACTTTTTCTTCTTTTTTAACATTTATCCTTTTATTTAATGTTATATTGCCCTCTTCTATGCACTTAAATGCTGCTGCCATAATAAATAGTTTTATTATAGAAGCAGATGGTACTCTCTGACATGAATTAATATCAGAGAAAGTACCATCATTTAAATTTTTTACATAAATAGAATATTGTAATTTAACATTTTCTAATTTTTTTAGTACAATTTTACTAAGCATTTTAGTTTGTTTTTCCTGATGTATATGCATATTTCAATTCATCACCATTTGAGAACAATGGTTCCTGAACACCTTTAACGTATTTCTCAGTAAATTCTACCTTTCCATCATAATAAAGTGGTGCTATAGCAGCTTCATCTTTTACTAATATATTTTCAGCCTGTTTAAAATCTGAAAGTCTCTTTTTCTGATCCATAGTGTTCTGTGCATCAGTTATAAGTGCATCATATTTAGCATTTGACCAGTTGTTTCCCTCTATATTTGCACCAGTTTTCCACATATCAAAGAAAGTCATAGGATCATTATAATCTGCTATCCAATCTGTATATGCCATTTCATAGTTACCTTTTGTAAGAGAATCAATATATTGGCCCCATTCCATATAAGTACACTTTATATTAGCACCAAGTTTATTTTTTACTAAATTCATCATGTAATCTCCCTGTTCTTTGTTTATTTCATCTGTTCCAGGAAGAAGATAATTAATAGTTACTTTTGATGGATCTGAATCTGCTCCAATTTCTTTTAACCCTTCAGCAAATAATTTCTTTGGATCTTCATTGTCTCCTTTTAATTGTTCAGGTACTGATTTTCTGTATTCATCATTCCCAATTTGCACTGAATGTGGAACCCAGCTATATGCAGGTTTTCCTATACCTTTTGCAATTGATTTTAAGTAATCTTTTCTATCAAATATTAAAGATAATGCCTTTCTTATTTTTGCATTAGCTAAATACTTGTCCTTTACATTATAAACATTGAAGTATGTTTCTGGCTTATCTACATTAATTTCATTGTATTTGCTTGATTTTTTAAATTTTTTAATCCATTCCTGCTCAGTTACCTCTGTAGAATCAATTTGTCCACTTTGAAAAGCATTCATTCTTGAATTATCATTTTTTAAGAAGAGCATAGTTACTTTTGAAAGTTTAACATCTTTCTTATCCCAATAGTCATCATTTTTAACTAATTCAACTCTGTCACCATTTTGGAATTTAGTTATCTTAAATGGACCATTATATGCTAGAGATTGACTTGTAGTACCATATGAATCTCCATATTTTTTTACTAAGTCTTCTCTTTGAGGTGAGAAGAGTTTATTTGAAATTAATTTTACAAAATACCCACAAGGGTGATCAAGTTTTATTTGAAGCGTTGAATTATCAAGTGCTTTTACCCCAACACTATCAACACTTGTTTTTCCTGCATTGTAATCATTGGCTCCAACTATACCTGAACCTGTTAATAAATAAGCATAAGATGAAGCAGTTTTGGGATCTAATGATCTTTTAATAGAATATGCATATTGATCAGCTGTAACCGGCTTGCCATCTGACCATTTATTACTTACCAATTTAAATGTCCATGTTTTGCCATCAGGTGAAACACTCCAACTTTTAGCGCCTGCTGGTACAAAAGTGTCTTTACCATTTTTTATTTCTTCTCTTGCAAGTGCCTCTGTACTTTCTTGTAAGATATAAGCAGAAGCTGAATCTGTACTCTTAGAAGGATCAAGAGTTTGTACATCATCTTTCATTAGTGCAACTGTTATATGTTGATTACTATCCATGCTGCCATTTGTTGATGAGTTTCCACATCCTGTAAGACCCATAGTTGCTACGACTACTAAACCTGTAACCACAGCAATTACTTTTTTCTTATTCATTTTATTGCCCCCTTTTAAATAATTAAGTTCTATTTATATATCTAATTATCATATTTGTAATAGTACCACAATAAAATTATCAATTCAACTATTTGTTTACTATATGTTTGTTATTTGTTTATTATTTATTTAAAAATAGTTCTATTTTTCTGCTATAATTATGCTCTATTCTATAAAAAAAGAATTTATTCGACAATAACTCTTTTTTATTTATTCTATATAGTTAAAAAATACTTCCAATCCCGATAATTGAATTTTCCAAATCTTGTCTATAATCTTCATCATCTATATTAAAACTGTTTATACAAACCCCACCGTATTTTCCATTTGAATGAATAAACTTGCCCTTATCTATATACATAGCAACATGTCCATCAAAAAATATAAGATCTCCTTTTTTTACATCTTTAATATCAATACTTCTCATATATTTTTCTTTTAATTCAGCATCTCTATATATAATAAATCCATTGAGCATATATGCCATAGAACAAATACCTGAACAATCTATTCCAAAAGAGCTCTTACCCCCCCATCTATATTGAGTGTCCATGTAGAGCTGTGCTGTTTTTACAATTCTTTCTCGGATTTCTTTTTCATCTGACTTTGGTAGTTTCTCAATTCTATTAACATATTTAGTTCTTATCCATCCAAATTTACCACTAACAAGTTCCACCTTACTCCAATATCCTTCTACTTCTCCTGTAACGCTTAAAAAAGCTCCTCTTGTTAATGTAATAATTATTTTAGAATTATATTTAGGCTCTTCTAAAATATCAGCAAAATCCTTACTAATATAATATACCGATTTTTCTTTCCAAATTTTATATTCATCTTCACTTAATAATAAAATGTCCTTTTCATTTATATATCCACTGTAGTCATAAAAAGTATTAATATAATACCATCCATTTTCCATTTTTGAAATTATTTCAGCATCCATGCCAAACAAAACCTCATCAATTCTTTCAGATGTTTTGCATGGCTCTCCCCTTAATGCAGCAACAGCTTTTATTATAGCTGCATATTTTAATGTTTCCATAATGTGCCCCCTTTTAGTTTTCCGAACTTTTCATTAAGATTTTTATGTTTTAATTTTCTATATATTTAATAATATATACTTTTTTAATAACTCTCTACAATAGTTCAAACATTTTTTAATAAAACTATTGATTTATATATTAGTATATTGTAATATACTAATATAATTAATTATTACGAATCTTAAATAGTTTTATAAATTATAACTAATAATAACGATATATAACTAAAAGGAGATGTTTTAATGGGTAAGAAAATTTTGGTAATTGGCGGCGTTGCTGGAGGGGCATCTACAGCTGCAAGGCTTAGAAGATTAGATGAAAATGCAGAAATAATAATGTTTGAAAGAGATGGCTATATATCTTTTGCAAATTGTGGATTACCTTATTACATCGGTGAAACAATTAAAGAAAGACAAAAACTTCTAGTTCAGACACCAGAAAGTATGAATGATAGATTTAATATAGATGTAAGAATTAACAGTGATGTTGTTAGTGTTGACACAGATAAAAAGACTGTAAAAGTTAAAAGTAAAAATAAAGGTGTGTATGAGGAAAGTTATGACTATTTAGTTCTATCTCCTGGTGCAAAAGCCGTTAAGCCAAACATTGAAGGTATAAATAGTGACAAAATTTTAACTCTAAGAAACATACCAGACACAGATAGAATAAAATCCATAGTTGATAAGAAAAATGTAAATAGTGCTGTTGTAATTGGCGGAGGCTATATTGGCGTTGAAATGGCTGAGAACCTAAAAGAAAGAGGACTTGAAGTTACCTTAGTTGATGCTGCGCCTCACATTCTTGCACCTTTTGACACAGACATAGTTCTTACCGCTGAAAAAGAACTCTCAGAAAAAGGCATAAATTTAATATTAAATGACGGAGTAAAATCTTTTAGTGACAATGAAAACAGCATTGAAGTTACACTTAGCAGTAATACAAAAGTAACTTCAGATTTAATTATACTAGCTATTGGAATATCTCCTGATACTGGCTTTATAAAAAACAGTGGAATAAAACTTGGAGCTCGAGGGCACATACTAGTTAACAACAAAATGCAAACAAATATTGATAATATCTATGCTGTAGGAGATGCCATTGAAGTAGTGGACTTCGTAAACAAGCAAAATACTGCAATAGCACTAGCTGGTCCTGCTAACAAACAAGGTAGAATAGCTGCAGATAATATATGCGATTTAAACTCAACTTATAAGGGAACTCAAGGAACTTCAATAATTAAAATTTTCGATTTAACTGCTGCAAGTACAGGAAACAATGAAAGAACTTTAAAAAGACTAAATATACCTTACAAAGTTATTTATGTTCACCCTGTTTCCCATGCATCCTATTATCCAAATGCTCTTGCCTTAACATTAAAGCTCATATTTAATGATGAGGGTAAAATTTTAGGTGCACAAGGTATAGGTTACGATGGCGTTGATAAAAGAATTGATGTTATAAGCACAACAATGAGACTAGGCGGTTCTGTGTATGACTTAAAAGATCTTGAACTTTGCTATGCGCCACCATTTTCCTCAGCAAAAGATCCTGTAAATATGGCTGGTTTTGTAGCTGAAAATGTCCTTAGCGGAAAGTCTAATGTCATTACCCCAGAAGAATATTCAAATTATAATAATAAAAGCACTGTTCTTTTAGATGTACGTACAAATATAGAATTTAACAATGGTCATGTTAAAGGTGCTTTAAACATACCAGTCGATGACTTAAGAGAAAAGCTCAGTGATCTTGACAAAAATAAGGAAATAATCCTATACTGCCAGGTTGGTTTAAGAGGATATGTTGCAGAAAGAATACTTGCTCAAAAGGGATTTAAAGTTAAAAACATAACTGGCGGATATAAGAGCATGTCAATTTTAGACTTTGTACCTAAAAAACATAGTGGAAATAGTAATTCTAAAAATTTAAAGTTAGATGAAGATACTCAAACTTTAAGGTCAGAAGTAGCTGCAGATAGTTCTGTTAATTATGACGATATCCTCGATGCTTGTGGGCTTTGCTGTCCTGGACCTCTTATGCAAGTTAAGGCCTCTATGGATAATCTAGAAGATGGAAAAATCCTTAAAGTAACGGCCTCTGACCCTGGCTTTTATGAAGATATAAAAGCATGGTGCAAACGAACAAACAATGAACTTCTTAATTTAACTAAAGATAAAGCAAATATTACTGCATTTATAAAAAAAAACAGCAATAAACCCATAGTAGAAAATACTACTAATACCACTGCACCTTTAAAAGACAACAAAACACTAGTGGTATTCAGTGGAGATTTAGACAAGGCAATAGCTTCTTTTATAATTGCAAATGGAGCTGTTTCAATGGGCAAAAAAGTTACTATGTTCTTCACATTTTGGGGATTAAACATTTTAAGAAAGCCTAAAAAATCATATGTTAAAAAAGGCTTTATGGATTCAATGTTTGGTTTTATGATGCCAAGAGGCAGTAAAAAATTGCAGCTCTCGAAAATGAACATGATGGGCATGGGTGCAAAAATGATAAGAAAAGTCATGAAAAATAAAAATGTAACCTCCCTTGAAGATTTAATTAAATCTGCACAGGATAACGGCATTCAGCTAGTAGCTTGCCAAATGTCTATGGATGTTATGGGAATTACAAAAGATGAGCTTATTGACGGCGTTAAAATAGGCGGAGTTGGATATTATCTAGGTGAAGCTGAAGATTCAAACGTTAACCTATTTATATAAAGGTCTAGTATGGTAACGCTTTTTATCCAAATTATGGATAAACCACAAAAGGTAAAAAGTAATAGTTATGGATGATTTTCGGCCTTGCCGAATAATTAGGAAGGTACATAGATTTGATTTACATAAATCAAATCTATGTACCTTCCCACCTTATCTATTCACTATCTTTTATGCCTATTAGCTTATTTTCTTACAAACTATGTTTGAATTCTTATCAATATTAACTGTATTTCTATATTCTACTCTTTCAATATTACAGTTAGCTCCTATAGTAACATTGTTTCCTCTTACAATTTTTGCGTTAGTGTTTTCCAGGTAAATTTCATCACCTTCAATTGTATCTGCTTCAAGGACTTCATGATTTGAAAAGAGATTTATCATCTTCATAAAAAAATGACCAGGACCTGGCTTTATTTTTATATTTTCCCCGCCAATATCTTTAACTTTACATCCTCCATATATCTCGGCATCTATAGTTCCTGCATTTAATAATCCACCTATTCTAAATCCACCTCTTACAGTAAAATTTTCTGCTTCACAATCTGCATCTACAGTAGTTGAACCAGATATTTTTATGTCTTCTGCATGAAGACTTCCATCTATGTGAGAAGAGCCACTTATTTTAACATTTTTTGCATTAACATCTCCTAATACATGTGAGGAGCCACTTATCTTAAAATCTTCAGTGTCAAGATTTCCATCAACTTTAATACTTCCACTAATTCCAAATATTTTTGCCTTTATATTTCCACTAGCTGAAGATGATCCCGAAACTTTAAAAAAATTGCACTCTATATCCCCATCTATTTTTCCAGAACCACTTATTTTTACTTCATTGTACTTTCCTCCACTTATTATACCTGAACCTGAAATTTTCATATCTGATAATTTTTCTTCCATTTTAAAACTTCCTTTCATTTATAATTTAATTTCGATTTCAATTCTTGTACACATTTTCCAGCGTTTACTTTTAGCACAAGCTTTGCGTCATTTTCCATATATATCTCATTTGGTATTAACATCAAGAAACATACTGCTACTCCTAATTTCCTTACAAGTACCACATCACAGTATCTACCATCAAAATTTTTATAGTTTTTTTCCAAAGTGTCTAATATTAACTTACCCTCTTCAAGACTAGCCGTTCCTGATTGAAGAAACTTATCTATTATTTCCATAAATAATAACTCGTTGAAATAAAATCCATTAACTTCTTTATGCTTACCTTTATATATTTTTATTGAAAATTCCGAAACAATGTTTTGTTTCAATATATCTTTTTCTTCTAAAAACACTGTTGAAAGATCTGGTGAGAACATATTTGCAAGTTCATCTAAAGATACATCATCTTTAAAGTTCTTGATTTTTTCTATCCTTTCCAATATTTCTTTTTTAGGAAAAAATGTTTCCTGACCTGTAAAACTGGACTTCTTTATAAACCATTCCTCTGGTATAAGATTTTTCCTTTTCCATCTATACAGCTGGCCATAGGAAATATCTGTTACTTTTAGCAGTTCTTTCTTAGAAATTAAATCTTGCTCTTCCATGTCTTCATTCCCTTCATTAATTTCTTCTATGGCAACAGTGTAACATAACATTGTTACGTTTGCAACAGTATATATAATTATTATGATAAATAAAAAAGGCAAGCTTACTTTATAAAGCCTACCTTTCTTATAATCTATACAGAAACAATTAAATTATCACTTAGATTCTTTACTGTTAAATATTAAGCTCCTCATTATTTAAAATCTTTCTCATAGTTCTTGCAGAGCACATTTTTCCACACATTGTACAACTGTCAGAACATTCTGGAACTGATTGTTCTCTGTACATTTTAGCTTTATCACTATCTATAGCTAAATCAAACATCTTCTTCCAGTCCAAAGCTGCCCTAGCCTTGCTCATTTCGTTATCCCACTTTTCAACATTCTTTATACCCTTAGCCAAATCCGCTGCATGTGCTGCAATTTTAAAAGCTATTATTCCTTCCTTCATATCTTCTAAAGTTGGGAGCCTTAAATGCTCTGCTGGTGTAACATAACATAAAAAATCTGCACCGTTTGAAGCTGCTACCGCTCCTCCAATAGCTGCTGTAATATGATCATAACCTGGTGCTATATCTGTAACTAATGGTCCAAGTACATAAAAAGGTGCACCGTAGCATAATTTTTTTTCTAAAAGCATGTTTGCCTGAATTTCATTTAAAGTCATGTGCCCTGGACCTTCTACCATAACTTGTACATTTCTTTTCCAAGCCCTTTTAACAAGTTCACCTAGTGTAATTAACTCTTGAATTTGTGATGCATCTGTTGCATCTTTTATACATCCAGGTCTACATGCATCTCCTAGGGAAATCGTAATGTCATACTTTTCACATATATCAAGCAATCTATCATAATGTTCATAAAAAGGATTTTCCCTTTTATTTAGCTCCATCCATGCAAATAAAAGACTTCCTCCTCTTGAAACTATACTTGTAAGTCTTTCATTATTTTTTATAGTTTTAGCTGCTAGTCTATTCATCCCAGCATGAATTGTTATGAAATCCACCCCGTCTTCACCATGTTTTTCAACAACTCTAAAAAAATCATCTACAGTTATATCTTTAAGTTTTTTATCGCAAAAACCTATAGCATCATACATTGGAACGGTCCCAACCATTGCTGTTGAAGTATTTATAACTTTTTTTCTTAAATTTTCAGTTTTACCGTAATTGGATAAATCCATGATAGCTTCTGCCTTCATTTTTATAGCTACTCTAACCTTCTCCAGTTCTTTTTCAATATCATTGCAATCCTTGGATATACCTAAATTAACATTAATTTTAGTTCTAAGTCCTTCACCTATACCCTCAGGATTAAGTGTAGTATGATTTTTGTTAGCAGGAATTACAACTTTTCCATCTGCTATTAAATCTCTTATTTTTTCTACTTCCATACTTTCCTTCTTTGCAACCTTCTTCATCTCATCTGTAATTATTCCTTTTCTTGCTGCATCCAATTGTGTTGTGTAATCATTACTCATTATCTTCTCCTCCTTAAAATTTTAAATAAATTAATAAAGCAGCCTGATGTGAAGGATCACATCAGGCTGCTT
>JAQUXS010000049.1 GCA_028692255.1 Clostridium sp. | reverse complement strand
AGGGGTTTAATTATTACCCCTTGTTTTTTACCTTAATCATAATATAGGCAGCTTATTCTTTTTGCAGCTTCGTCTAGGACATTTAAATCTTCAAGGAGCTGAAATATTCCGTATCTATTTTGTATGTCTTTTGCTGCAATAAAGCTTTTAATGAAAGTTTCTCTGTCTATACCTATATCCTTAGGGTTGTACATTATTCTGGATTTTTCAATGAGTGATTTTAAATTTTTAGTTTCATCTATTAAACCTTTTGCAGCTATTTTTAGTTCATGCTCTTTATTTTTTATATTCATTACATTCTTCCTTCTCTGTGCTTTGTCAAAATTAATGAATTTTTTCTTAAAACCTATTATATAGTTTGAATTAGATTTGTACATTTTTTTTATATTTTTACTCCATATAGTATAGTTAAAATTATTCCATTTCTTTTCATTACATATTTTGTTTAAATCTAAATCTATAAAAAACTTGTAGGCTTCAATTACAACTCCTGTAAAAACACCTACATAGTTTCCGTGAAGCCATCTTGGTATTTCATCTTTTTCCATGTAATAGGATTCTATGCAGTGACTTAAGTTGTGCTCTTCACCAGAGGCAGGTCTAGAACTTCCTACCATACCTATAGCAAGCCCAGAGAAAACAAGCATTTCCATCAAAGATTTAATTTCGGTATCACCCATTTTTTCTACTTCTATGCAATTAATAACGCATTTATTTAAAAGATGTTTTATAGCATTTGCTATATAATCACAGTAATATTCATTGCTTAAAATTTTTGATATTTTCCAGTCTGTAAGGGCAGTGTATTTGCCTATTATGTCTCCAATGCCAGAGCGTATCATATTAGAGGGAGCATTCTTTAATATGTTAAGGTCTCCTATGATACATCGAGGATAGCAAGCATTATAAGTCTTTTCTACATTATTTGAAATTATAGGAGATACAGTTGAAGCATATCCGTCCATAGATGGTGCAGTGGCTACAATTATATAGGGTATGTTAAGTTTATAGCTTATCATTTTGCATATATCGTTTATAGTACCTGAACCAACACCAATTATAATATCTGCTTCTATGTTTATTTTAAGAAGTAATTTACCAAGAGAATCTGTACTTGGATAGAGGTGATCTTCCTGAAAAACATATTTTGATACATTAAATTTACTTAGAATTGATTCTACATTTTTACCAGCGGCGTTATATGTATTTTTATCTGCAACGAGTAGAATATCTTCAAAATTTTTTAATAGATTAGGAAGTTCATTAATAGCATCAGGTTTAATAATTACTTTTCTTAAATTTATTTTGTGCGTTTTACCACATTTGCATTTAAAACTTGTGTTTTTTATTTCATTAACATTCATGTTTAATAAGTCTAACAATAAAAACACCCTCTTTTAAAGTAGTTAGTTTGAAACATACAAATAAATGTATTATATTTACATTTTACTATAAAAAAGTAAAATAAACAATATTACACTAAATAAATAAGGCTTTTTATAATAAGTGAATAAAAGTTATTGAAAAATAAAATAGTTGTAAGTATAATAATGGTAGATCCGTATTACGATATTGCGTTTCATAATACGAAATAAAATATTTACATAAACTTTAGGAGGAATATAAAATGGATGAATCAATAAAAAATTTTTCCATGGATTTTTTTAAACTAGATGGTAAAGTTGCAATAATTACAGGAGCAAATACTGGATTGGGGCAGGCATATGCAGTGGCACTTGCAAAAGCAGGAACAGATTTATTTATAGTTACTCATAATAATAGATGGGATGAAACAAGAAAAGTTATAGAATCACTTGGGAGAAAAGTAGAATTTTATCAGACAGATTTAAGCAAAAAAGAAAATGTACAGCCAGTAGTAGATGAGTGCCTTAAAAGATATGGTAAAATAGATATACTTATAAATAATGCAGGGACAATAAGAAGAGCTCCTCTTCTTGAATATAAAGATGAAGATTGGAAGGCTGTAATAGATATAAATTTAAATGCAGTATATTATTTGAGTAAAGCTGTAGCACCTGTACTTGTAAAACAAAAATCAGGTAAAATTATTAATGTGTGCTCAATGTTAAGTTTCCAAGGTGGAAAGTTTGTACCATCATATACTGCAAGTAAACATGGAGTAGCCGGTCTTACAAAATCTTTTGCAAATGAATTAGCACAGTATAATGTTCAAACAAATGCTATAGCACCAGGATATATTGAGACAGCTAATACTGCACCAATAAGAGATAATAAAGAGAGAAATGCAGAAATACTCTCAAGAATACCAGCAAATCATTGGGCAAAAACAAGTGAATTAATGGGAGCAATGATCTTCTTATGCTCAAGAGCTTCAGATTATGTAAATGGACATATTTTAGCTGTTGATGGAGGTTGGTTAGTTAGATAATACAATTATATGGATATAATGGTTATTTAATGGTAACAATAGACTCATTAGGACATGAAATATGATATAATAATTATTAAATTTAGTTCTTTACTGGAGGAAGTATAATGGATAAACTTATAAAAGTAAGAAATAAAAGTGATATTACTGAAAATTATAAAAATACACCAATTGGAAAGCTTCTAGAGTATCATAATTTAAATAAAGCTTCTGAAAAAGTGGAAAATGCAGAATTGTTAATTGGGACTTGTATGGACAATAGGATTAAAATAAATGTACCTCAAAATTTTGCATATGTTATTAGAACAGGTGGGGGAAATTTGCATAATAGTGATTTCTATGTGTCTTATGCACTTTCTTCTGGGGTAAAAGCCATTGCCATAATTGTACACAATGACTGTGGTATGGTTAATCTAGCTTCTAGGAAAGAAAAAATATTAAGTGGAATTGTAGAGGCTACGGGGTGGAGAATGGATCAAGCAGAAAACTATTTTAATAGTTTTGCACCTATGTGTGAAATTGTAAATGAAATTGATTTCGCTAGAATTGAGGTGGACAGATTAAGAAAATTGTATCCTAATGTTTTAGTAGCACCTTTATTTTATAATGTCACAGACGATCTTCTATATATTATTCAAGAGTAAATTTAGAATTTTTAGCTTAAAGGAGAAATTTAAATGCAAGAATCAGTTCAATCTGTAGACAGAGCACTTTGTATTTTAGAGGCATTATCTGATTATGAAGATGGACTTGGTATTACAGAAATAGGACAAAAGGTAAGTTTACACAAAAGTACAGTATACAGGCTTGTAAATACTCTGGTTAATAGAGGATATATAAATCAGGACTGTAGTACGAATAAATATAGACTAACTTTAAAATTATTTGAACTTGGAAGTAAAAAGGTTGAGAAGATGGATTTAGTAGCTGTTGCTAAGCCATATTTAAAGGAATTAATGGAGAAAACAGGGGAAGTAGTTCATTTAGTTGTTAGAGAGGGAATACAAATTATATATGTATCTAAAGTAGAGCCACCTAAATCTATAATGATGTATACAAGAATAGGTATGAGTAAACCGATGTATTGTACAGCAATGGGAAAAGCTATGATGGCAGAACTAAGTGAGAAAGAAGTAGAAGATATATGGGAAAAAAGCGACGTGAAAAAATACACAGATAATACTATAGTTGACCTAGACAGCTTGAAAGAAAATTTAAAAAAAGTTAAATTGAATGGATTTGCATTAGATAATCAGGAAGTTGAAACTGGTATCGTATGTGAAGGGGCTGCTATAAAAAATTACAAAGGAGAAACTTGTGCCTCAATTAGTGTATCATCTTCTATAATAGGTTTTAATGAAAATAAGTCGCTGCATATTTCAAAGTGTCTTTTGGAATATGCAAATAAAATATCAAGAGAACTTGGATATAAAAAAAGTGCTGCTAACATTAACATAAAATAATATGCTAATGAAGGCAGCACTTTTATCAAAACTTCTTACTCAGTCTCTATTAGTCTTTACTTAATTAGGATAAGTCATTGTTTCATCGCTTATTTTAAGTAAAACTTCATCTAAGTATTTTTTTGATACATATCTAGCCATAGGAAGATTCATATCAAGGTAATTACCGCAATCTTTTGCAGCTGCTCCTGGAACTTCACCTTCATAAGTAGACATAAATTTAAATGCTTCAATTAATAAATTAATTATATCTTTTGAGTTATAATCACCACTTAAAATAAGATAGAATCCTGTTCTGCAGCCCATTGGTCCAAAGTATACAGTTTTTGATCCAAATGTTTTATGATTCCTAAAAAAAGTTGCACCTAAATGTTCAATAGTATGAACTTCAGCGGTATTTAAAACTGGCTCGTTATTTGGTCTTGTCATTCTAAGATCAAAAGTAGTAACTATGTTGTCGCCAACTTTATCTTTCCTTGAAACATATACTCCTGGTTTTAATTTTAGATGATTAACAGTAAAACTAGAAATTTTATCCATAATAATTCCTCCTTATTTTATAAGTACGTACAATATACATTATAGACCATTTTCGATTTTTTGTTTATTGAAACGATATATAATTGTATAATATAATTATTATAAGATATATTTTAATTTTAGGAGAAAATATGAAAATTTCAAATTTTAACTGTAAGAATACAAAAGTTATTATGTATTTCACTTTATTATTAATATCAGTAGTAGTTGTAATATTCACTTTTAAAAATGAAAGCTTTTATGGGAGAACAATAGCTAAGATAACATATATATCACAAAGTAAAACTAATACATATAGCGAAGATAAAAATGCTGAACAATTGACAATACAAAATGTAAAAGCCACTATTGTAAATGGAAAATTAAAAGGTAGAGAAATAAATTTTAAAAATACAGCTTCATATTCAGGGGTAAATGATATTTATTTAAAAACAGGGGATGAAGTATTTGTTTCAGTTAAACAAAGCAAATATGGAAAAATAACTTATGTGAAGGTTATTGATTTAAAAAGGGATAAGTATGTTGTAGCTGCAGCAGTATTATTTATAATTCTTATTTTATTTGTTGGTAGAACTAGGGGCCTAAGAGCTCTTTTAAGTGTTGCAATAAATATCATTATATTCTGCATAGCTATTGAAATGTTTTTAAAAAATTTCAATATACTAATAATTTTTTGTGCTGCCAGCCTTATTTTCATAGTACTTTCAATTTTACTAGCAATTGGACTTAATAAAAAATCAGTTTCAGCTATAGCAGGTACTGTTCTTGGAACGTTTATATCTATGAGCATTGCTTTTATTGCAATAAAGGTTAATAATGCAAATGGTGTTCATTTTGAAGAGTTGGAATTTCTAACGCATCCACCAGAAAATATTTTTTATTCTGAAGTTTTGGTAGGTACTATAGGGGCAGTAATGGATATAGCCATATCTATTTCATCTTCAATAAATGAAATTTATGAAAAGAATCCTGCAATAAGAATGAAAGAACTTATAGTATCAGAAATGGAAATTGGGAAAGATATAATGGGAACAATGGCAAATACACTTGCTTTTGCATACATAAGTGGAAGCATACCACTTATTGTCCTTTATCTTAGAAATGAAATGCCTATCTTTAGCATTATTCAAACAAATCTATCTCTTGAAATTATAAGAGCTCTTGTAGGGAGTATAGGAATAGTTTTAAGTATACCGATTTCTATTTTTACCTCTGTTTTAATTTTTAAAAATAATAGAAATGGGGAAATACAATTATGAATGTTATTTCTGTATTAACTTTAATACTTCTTTTGCTTATGACTATAATTGGAGGCAAAAAAGGACTAAAATCTTTTCTTACATTAATTTTTAATTTCATAGCTATGTTTATAATGATTATATTAATATCTGCTAAAATTAATCCCTATACAGTAACAATTTTAGGATGCATAATAATAAGCTGTATAACACTTTTTTTTATAAGTGGAGTGAATATAAAGACTATTTCTGCTATAGTATCAATAACTTTAGTTGTAATTGCAACAATGATTATTGCAGAATTAATAAGTGAGAATGCAAAAATACAGGGATTTGCATTTGAACAGTTACAGACTACAGCATATTTAAATACATATGTGCAGCTTAATTTTGGTAAAATAGTTACATGTGAATTTATGCTTGGAATTATAGGTGCAGTTATGGATGTTTCTATTTCAATAGCTTCGTCTATGGAACAAATATACATAAACAATAATGATATTTCAATACATAATCTTTTTAAATCAGGAATGAATATAGGAAAAGATATACTGGGAGCTATGACAAATACATTATTTTTTGCATATATAGCATCTTTTATGACTTTAATTATATTTTTTAATGAGCAAAAATATTCGATATCCGATATGCTTAATGCAAAAGTATTTTGTGCTAATGTACTTCAAAGTCTTTGCTCAGGCATTGGAATAATTTTGATTATACCAATAACAGCTTTGGTTTCATCAAGATTTTTATTGATGAAAAAAAATTACATAAGTTAAATTCTAGGGGGAACAAATGAATAAAAAATTAATAGGTAAAATTTTTATTGTAGCAATTATAATAATTATAGGTGTAACAAGTATTTTATATAAATATCAAATTAAAATTGATATGGCAAATATTATTAACAGGGTAGACGGTAAAACATTAAATAAAGGTTTTAAAACAAAAATAAAATCTGGTGATCTTTCTGTAGATTATAGTATAGATAAGACTATTTCAGATGTGGATAAAATGGGACTTAACACTGTTAATGTACCAATTGAAGTGGATATATCTGATTTAAGTGCAAAATCTATATCTGTTAACGAAGCTAGCCTTCAAAAAGCTAAAAAACTCATTCATATATTGAATGAAAAGGATATAAATGTAATATTAGAACCGTATCCATGGATAAATAAAGGACAGGATTATGAAACTAATCTTAAGCCAGAAAATGTGAATAAATTTTTTATAACATGGAAGGAAGATGTTCTTAAAAAAATAATACAAAGAGTTGCTGTACCAGAAAGGGCTGATGCGATTTGTATTGGGTCAAACTTTGTCAATCTTGAAAAGTACAGTAGTAATTGGGATGATATAATTGCTTATGTAAGACAAAATTATAAAGGGCTTATTACTTATAAAACAAATTGGTGGTATACAGCTTCCTTTGATAAGAGTACTCAGAAAAATTTAGATGAAAAAATAAATAATAATATATTTTCAAAAGTGGATTACATATCAATAGCTGCATATTTTGAACTTTCCAATAAGCCGGTAAACACATATAAAGAACTTAAGGATGATCTTTATTATACAACTGCTGAAGGAAGAGGGGAAAATGTTGTTAATGAAATAACAAAACTCCATAATAAATGGAATAAGCCTATATTTTTCGGGGAACTTGGTTTCCCAAGAAGAAATGGAGCAGCACAAGAGCCATGGAATCCAATTCCAAGCAGCATAGAAAATGGAGCTGAACAAGCAAGATGTTTTGAGGCTTATAGAACAGATTTTAATCAGCAGTGGTTTTTAGGATTTTCTGTTTTTGCAGTAGGTAATAATTCTAAAGATAAAAATTATTATCCATCAAAGGAAAGTGTTAAGGTTATAGAAAATTGGTTTAAATAATTAAGGGCTGCTGCACTAGCATTTGATTCTATTATGCTGCTGCAGCGGCCCTTTAATATTATTTAACTTTATGCTGTTTTAAATGAATTTACCATTTCTAAAAGATTGTCAGAGGAATATTCCAGATTGTCTGTTATTTGTTTTAGATTTACAGCATTTTTTAATGTAGAATTTAAAAGATTAATGGACTCTTCACTGCTGCTGGCACCTCTAGCTGTCTTTTTGTTTATTTCCTCAGCAGACTTATTTACATTTAGAACTAAGCTATTTACATTTTCATTTTCTTCGTTTGTTATTTTAAAAAGCATATCCATTTTAGTATCTACTTCATTTATATTAGTTAATATGTATTTAAAAGCTTCAATTGTATCATTAACATTACTTGAAGAATCTTGTACGCTTGAATTAATGCTTTCTATCTGAGAAGATGTATCTGAAATTCCATTTTGTATATTTGAAACAAGGTCTCCTATTGTTTTTGTAGCTTTTTCTGTTTCACCTGCAAGTTTTGAAATTTCACCAGCTACAACTGAAAAACCTTTACCGTACTCACCAGCTCTAGCAGCTTCGATACTTGCATTTAGAGATAAAAGCTGAGTTTGCTCGCTAATGCTGCTTATAGTTGTAACAACTTTTGTTATGTCATCAGAATGTTTTTTTAGCTGTGTTATTCTATTTAAAGTATTTGTCATTATACTATTCAATTCATTTATTGAAGTTAGAACCTTACTTGAAAAATTATTAGCTTGAATAGCTTCACTGCTTGTATCAGATACTTTTCCTGTAACTTCCTCTATAAGAGAACCCATTTGCTGCATAGAAGATGAAAGGTTGTTAAAATGTTCTTTTGTTCCTTGAAAAACATTATTTTGATTTTTAGAAATATCTAAAAGCGAGGTTACAGTTTGGGATACCTGTTTCATATTTTGTTTTATTTCACCTGTAAGACTTGAAACGGCACCAATAGAGTTCTTTGATACTTTTGAAGAAGTATCCACTCTTTTTATCATTGTAGCTTGATTACTTACAAATTTATTAAACCATCTTGAAAGTTCACCTATTTCATCATAGGAAGTTTTGTCCACTCGTTTTGTAAGATCTCCTTCACCTTCAGCAAGAATTTGCAATATACTTACAGTTCTATTAAGAGGACTTACAACAATTTTCTTTGTAGATATAAAACTTATCATTGTTATTAACGCCCAAGACAATATTGAAGATACAATTAAAAGACTTGGCATTTTAAGATATACAATTGAGTTTATTATAATAAAAAAAGCAGAAGAAATAGATATTATAGCTGGTATTCTTACATTTATACTTTTAAAATTATATATCTCTGCTATGTCTCCTTCACACATCATTCCCCAGGTTTCATCACTATAAGGTGGCTTTATAATAGTTCCTTTTCCACCAACCATTATATGTCTATAATCAGGATAGCCAGGCCAAGTGTCTAGATTTTCGCCTTTTCTAATAGTGTTTTGAACACCTTGATGAAGGTCTTTTGTTTTGGGGTCTGTAAATCTTATTTCAAATTCGGTATGTTTCTCTATTTTAACCATTCCCCATTTAGAAGTTTTTACTCCATCCTTAAGATTTTCACCTTTTGTAAAGGTATTATCTTCAAAACGGCTTCTTGAAATGGCAGTGCCAGGAAGTATATCTCTTGAACTATTTATCATAAAAAGATAGTTGTCTCCAGAATCTTTATAAACATGTGTGTCTTCATCCTGTATTACATTACTCATATCATCATTTAGTACACGTGCTATAAGTATTCTTTTTTCTTTAAAATAGTTTAAATATGGAATGGAAAAAAGTAGTGTAACTTCGTCAAAAAAATTTTTCCCCGAGAAATTTATATCCATAGTATCTGGATCCTCATATGGTCCGTACATAAATTTTTCACCAAGCAGTGCTTTGCTGTAATTTGGGAAAGACTTCATGCTATTTCCTATATGTTTTTTGCAGGTAGATTTTATAACAACACCAGTATCATCTAATATGAATAACTCACAAAAATCATCATATTGCTTTAATCTTGAATTCAAAAGGTTATAAAGAGAAGTGTCATTGTTCTCATCAATACTTGCAATTATTTTTTCAGTGGTTTCAAGTTCTATCCACTTATCTTTAAACCAGTTATCAAGAGCCTTTTTCCTTCCTCTTGATATACCATCAAAAACTTTTTCTGATTGCCCATTTAAATTTCTGTTTATTGCGTGCATTAAATTAAGTCTAAGCATAAGCTTACCCCCTATAAAAAATAAAATAAGTGCTTTAAGATAAAATGTTCTATTTAGTTTGTATTTTTTTTATATTATACTACAAAAGTGGCAAGAAAATAGTAAATTAGATAAAATTTCATGATATTAATAATAAGAATGATAATAAATGAAAATAAATTTGCTATTTTTAATATTTTAAATATAAAATATAAATATACAAATATAAAAAATGATAATAAAGAGTTTTGAAAGGAGGATATTTATGGGAAAAGAGTATATAGATTACTCTTTAGGGGTTCCTGTATATATTGATTTTGTCACAATTGAAGAATATCCTATTCATTGGCAAAATGCTATTGAAATACTATATGTTTTAAAAGGTAAAATTAATGTAACTATCAATGAGGAAACTTTTCAATTACATGAGAATGAAATTGAAATAATAAATGTAGATGAAGTTCATAAATTATATTCAGAAGATAAGGAGAATAAAGTACTTATATTTCATATAGATCAATATTTTTTTGAAAAATATTATAGTGATATTGAAAATATGTTTTTCTACACTAACACTTCAGATGAAGGTGTTCAGGAAAGTGAAGAGTATGATGAACTTAGAACTTTTTTATCCATAATATTATGTGAATTTGTACAGAAAAATGATGATTATGATGAGGAGATAGAAAGTAATCTTGTAAAGCTATTGTATTATTTGATAAATAATTTTCATTATCTTATGTATGAGCAGGAAGAATTAAAGGAAAATGGTGAACAGCTTGAAAGATATCATAGAATAGCTAAATATATCTTTAATAACTATAATAATAATATAACTCTTAAGGATATTGCGGATAAAGAATTTTTAAGCACCTATTATCTTTCTCATGAAATAAAATATGCCACAGGTTCAAGCTTTACAGATCTTATAAATTTAACAAGAGTTCAGGAGGCTGTAAAGCTCCTTATCGATACAGATAAGAACATTTCAGAAATATCCTATGAAGTTGGCTTTTCTCATATCAGGTATTTTAATAAACATTTTAAAAATTATTATAAAATGACACCGTCAAATTTTAGAAAAAAGAATAAGCTTGATGAAGATACTTACGAAGAACATAAGAAAATTATACATCACCCATTAAAGGATGCAATTGATTATGTTATGTATTATCTTGAAGATTATGATAGGTTTAATTCTGATAATAGAATAAATAAAATAGATATAAATATGTCCTCTGATCTTGGAAATTTTCAAAAGAATTTTAAGAAGATAGTAAACGTTGGAGATGCTTTTGATCTTTTAATTGAAGATAACAAGGATATACTAGAAGAGATTGAGGAAGAGATAGGACATGAATATTTAAGACTTTTAAATGTATTTTCTCCTGATATGGGTATATTTGCAGAAACTGCTTTTTATAATTGGAGCAGGGATATGACGGTTTTCGAATATATAGCCACATTAAAATTAAAACCGCTTATAGTATTGGATGATAAAGGCTTTACAGAAAGTCAGTTCATAAAGGCACTTGAATCATTTTTAAAGTTCTTTTCAAACGTTGATATTGTTAATATAAATGAATTCGTGTTCCAATTTACAGAGGGAATGTCAGATGAAATTAAAAAGTTGTCTCATGATTTCATTGCGGATAAGTACAATTTAAAAATTTTAAAAAAGTACTATAATGTTTATTTTAAAATAGATCCAATTTATGATACAGCGTATATGCTTCCTTATATAATCGAAAATGAAATAAAAGGTAAAACAAGTGTGCAGCCCCTAAGAGCTTTTGATGTTATAGACAAACAGGTGGAACTTACAAATGAAGTCTTTTTTGGGTATCCTGGTATTGTAAATGATAAGGGGATAAGGAAGCCATCTTTTTATGCATATTATCTTTTGAATAAATTAGGAGAAACATTAGTAGCAAAGGAAAATGGATATATAGTAACTAAAAGTGAAGGGAAATACCAAATACTGTTATATAGCTATAACGAAGATATAGATAATTTAATTAAATTAAAAAGTTATTCAAAGTTAAGAGGACTTAAAAATTCAAAGGAAAAGAAATTTTCAATAAATATAACTCAAATAACTTCTGCTGTGAGAATTACAACATACTTAATAGATGAAGAGAGTGGTTCTTCTTACAACTACTGGGCTAATATGGGCAGACCTATAAGGCTTAGTAAAGAAGAAAAGGAGATAATTCACAAAGCATCTTTTCCAGAAATAAGTTTTAAATTTGCAAAAAAAAGTGCTGTTTTAAATGTTCAGACTAAGCTTACAGGCTATGGAGCAGTGCTTATAATAATCAAAGAAGTACAAAAGCACCTTAAATAGGGTGCTTTTCTGCTTTATAGTAAAATACGATAAGTATGGCATTGTCATATTAGTACCTTTATGTTAACAGTTAAGTGAATTTAAAGAATCCTTTATTTCAAGTAAACTTATATTAACGACTTAGAAATAAAGGAGTTCGTGTTATATGAATATAGACAATAAAATATTTGAAGACAACAGTATAAGTAAAATTCTTTTGAAATTTGCACTTCCTTCAATAATATCGCTTCTTGTAATTGAAGTTTATAATATGGTTGATACGGTTTTCGCAGGACGTTATATTGGCAATGAATCAATTGCCGCACTTACTATAGTTTTCCCTATTCAAAAATTTTTTGCATCAATTGGATTGTTAGTATCTGTAGGTGCATCAAACTTTACTGCTTCCTACCTTGGAAGAAAAAACGAAAAAAAATTAAAAAATACAATAATTAATGCATTTATTTTAATGGTTTCTTTTTTAGTATTTTTTATATCACTATTTTTTATATTTAAAAAGCAGATATTTACTGGATTTGGAGCTAGTAGTAAAGTATATTTAATTGCAGATAAATACATGACAATTGCAATAATAGGATGTACTTTTCAATGTATATCAATGGTTGCCTGTTATATTATGAATTCACTTGGAAAAACCTGTATAACTCTTTATTCTAATATTTTAGGTGTTATTTTAAATATAATATTAGATTATATAATGATTGTAATATTGCACTTTGGAATAGAAGGTGCAGCAGTTTCAACGGCAGTTTCACAAGCTGTATCTTGCATTTTTGCATTATATAAATTTAGAGATGTTAAAAATCAATTTAAAATGTCCATTTCGGTTAAAAATGTTATAAAAAACTTTGAATTTAAAGCTCTTAAAAATTTAACTTTAGTTGGTTTTACAACTTTTGTAGTGGAATTTTCAGATGCAATTACATCTATTGTTTTAAATAAAATGCTCAGTGCTCAAGGTACAGATTCAGCAATAATAACAGTTGGGGTAATAACGAAAATAAGTATGTTTATATATGTAACTATAATAGGTGTAAGTTCAGCTATGCAGCCTATTGCAGCGTACAATTTTGGAGCACATAAAAATGAAAAAGTTATAGAAACTTTAAAACTTACCATGAAAACAGTGGTAGTCACGTCTGTTATTTCTGGAAGCATGTTAATGGTATTTGCAAGACCAATAATAGGATTCTTCTTAAAGGACGCATCCTTGTTAGGTGAAACGGTTAGTGCATTTAGAATAAGTATAGCTGCATATCCTATTATGGGAATTTATTATGTGTGCATATATTATTATCAGTCAGTAAATGAGTCCAAAAAGGCATTTTTCCTTTCAATTTATGGACATTTGATTGTATTTATAATTGTACTACTAGTATTTACAAATATTTTTGGAACATTTGGTACATGGATAAGTTATCCCATTTCAAATTTAATAATATTCTTTACATCAATATACTTTATAAGGGAAACACTATTTAATAAAGATACATCAGATTATAAATATAGCAAGAACAAATATGCTTATAGTAAAATATAAAGTAAGCATATTAAAGGTTGATTGTTATGGTGTATTGTAATAGTATATAAAATATAAGTTTAATTTTATTTAAAGTATAGAAGAGGTGTTTTTATGAATTCATTAAAGGGTACAAAAACTGAACAAAATTTAATGAAAGCTTTTGCAGGTGAATCACAGGCAAGAACAAGATATACATTTTATGCATCTGCTGCTGCAAAAGAAGGGTATGTGCAAATTGCCAATATTTTTACTGAAACCGCAAATAATGAAAAAGAACATGCCAAAAGATTTTTTAAATTTTTAAATGTTGATTTGAATGGCGAGGCAGTTACTATAAATGCATCCTATCCAGTGGCACTAGGAGATACGAAAACGAATCTAAGTGCAGCAGCAAAAGGCGAAAATGAAGAATGGACAAAGCTTTACCCCTCATTTGCACAAACTGCAAGAGAAGAGGGATTTGAACCTATAGCAGCAGCTTTTGAAGTGATTTTGCAAGTTGAAAAGCATCATGAACAAAGATATAGAAAACTTATAAGCAATTTACAAAGTAATACAGTTTTCAAAAAGGATAAAGTGGTTCTTTGGAAATGCATAAACTGCGGATATATTTTTGAAGGTATGGAAGCACCAAAAGTATGCCCATCATGTTTGCATCCACAGAGTTATTTTGAACTATTAGCAGAAAATTACTAGAGGTTTATTATATGGTTTTTTATAGGAAAGATGTAATCAATTTAACTGTTCCAATAATAATGGAACAGTTTTTTGTGGCGTTAATGGGAATGATTAATACAATGATGGCGGGACATATAGGAAAAGAAGCTGTTTCTGCTATAGGTATGATAGATTCAATAAATAATATATTTATAGCATTTTTTTCAGCACTTGCTGTTGGTGGTACTGTGGTTGTAGCACAATATTTAGGTAGAAAAAATGTAAAAATGGCAAATGAAACTACAAAGCAGGCACTTTATTCAAGTCTCGTAATTTCTTTTGCCATTACAATTTTAATGGCTGTATTTAGAATTCCATTAATACATTTATTATTTGGAAATGCCGACAAAAAAGTAATTTTATATGGATATAATTATTTTGGAATAACACTTTTAACATATCCACTTATAACAATAGATCTTGTCTCTAACGGCATATTAAGGGGAGCGGGAGATACCAAAACACCTATGAAAATATCTATATTTATGAATGTTCTAAATGTATTTTTTTCATACATATTTATTAATGGATTATCATTTAATGGAACAGTTTATTTAAGGGCAATGGGTGTTACAGGAGCCGCTATTGGAATCGCAACAGCTAGAACTATTGGTGCAGTTGTAATACTATTTGTAATTTTACGTGGCTCAAGAGTAATACAGCTTAAGAAAGTAACAAAATACAAGATTGATAGGGGGATTTTAAAATCTATATTTGGCATAGGAGTACCGGCAAGCATTGAATCCTTTTTATTTAATGGTGGAAAACTTATAATGCAGGTATTTGTTGTAGATATGGGAACAATAGCAATGGCTTCTAACACTATAATAAATTCTATAGCAAATTTATTAAATATTCCTGGTAATTCTCTTGCTATTGCAGCTACAGCTTTAGTGGGACGATACATGGGTCGAGATGATGATGAGAAGGCAAGTAAATGTTTGTCCTATATAACAACGCTTTCAGTTGTACTTCTTTCAATTGTAGGTGTGTTTTCAATATTATTTTCAAGAGGACTTTCATCACTATACACGAATAATACAAGTATAATTAATCTATCTTCCAATGTACTTAAGGTAAATGCACTTTGCATGACATATTGGTCCCTTTCTTTTGTACTTCCTGCAGGTTTAAAAGGAGCAGGAGATGCAAAATATACTATGGTGACTACAATAATTGGAATGTGGGCATTTAGAATAACATTTGGATATATGCTTGGAATAGTATTAAAATTTGGACTTGTTGGTATATTCTTTGGAATGTATACTGACTGGTTTGTCAGAGGAATATTATATGTGATTAGGTTTAGAAGTGGTAAGTGGAAAAATCATGTTGTTATACAAAAGCAATGAAAATTTATCATTGCTTTTTTTCGTAATCTAAAAAGTCATAAAATGTACCATTGTCTACATGAGCTTCACTAAATATTAATTTATAATTATTAATGTTTAATTTGGGAAAATAAGTGTCTCCTTCTTTGTGAAAATGTATTTTTGTTATGTATAATTTTTGACAATAGGGCAAAAGTTTACTAAAAATATCGTCTCCACCAATTAGAAAATATTCAATTTCTGATTTTGAAAGTTCAATAATGTTATTTAAATTTCTTTCTATTGTAACATTAGGATCATCTATCTTATAATTAATGTTTTTAGTTAAAACGATATGTTTTCTATTTGGTAGGACTTTAGGAAGTGATTCAAATGTTTTTCTGCCCATTATAATAGTGTTACCAGTTGTTAAGTTTTTAAATCTTTTTAGATCATTTGAAAGGTGCCATGGAAGTTTACCATCTTTACCAATAATATAGTTTTCACTAAAAGCAACTAAAATACTTAGCATTATTTCTCCTCCAGTATTAATTAAATTAAATAAATTGTAAAATAAAATCATAAAAAAAGCAAGCTAATAGGTAAATTTATACGTTACAAAAAGGTTTAATTGAGATATAAATTTAGAATTTAATTTACATAATGGAAAATTAGAATTATAATCTTTAAATGTAGATTAAACGTGTGTAAATATTTGGAGGGACAATATGAACTCGGATAAAAATGAGAATCAAATTTATGATGTGACGTCACTTACTTCATTGGAAAAACTTGAACCTGTAAGGATAAGACCTGGAATGTATATAGGTTCTACAGGTAGTAAAGGACTGCATCATTGTATATGGGAAATTTTAGATAACTGTATAGATGAAATATCAAATGGATATGGAAATTTTGCAAGAATAACTTTAAATGAAGATAAAAGTGTTACCATTTCTGATAACGGAAGGGGTATTCCTACAGGAATTCATCCTATTAAAAAAAAATCAGGAGTTGAAATGGTATATACTGAGCTACATACAGGAGGTAAGTTTGATAATAAAAATTACAAAACTTCAGGTGGACTTCATGGAGTTGGAGCAGCAGTTGTAAATGCACTATCAAGTTGGCTTGAGGTTCAAGTTAAACAAAACGGATATGTATACAAGCAAAGATTTGAATATGCTTACGATGCAGAACTTAAAAAAAATATGCCAGGTACACCTGTAACTTCACTTGAAAAGGTTGGAAAGTCAGATGAAACAGGCACAACAGTAACATTTAAACCTGACAGCAGAGTTTTTAGTAGTATAGACTTTAAATACGATATTATAGATGAAAGGCTGCAGGAATTGGCTTTTCAAAATAAGGGTATTACACTGGAATTTGTAGATAATAGAAAAGGCGAAAATATAAAAAAAGAGTATCACTCTAAAAGAGGACTTTTAGATTTTATAGACTATTTAAATGAAAGCAAAACACCTCTTCATAAGGATGCTATAGTATTTGAAGGGGAAAGAGAAATAGATGGTGTATACATGAGTGCAGAAATATGCATTCAATTTACTGATTCTACTACAGAATATATAGCAAGTTATGTTAATAATATACCAACACCAGAAGCTGGAACCCATGAAACTGGTTTTAAAACAGGTATGACTAGGTCTTTTAAAGAATGGAGCAAAAAATTAAATCTTATTAAGGAAAAAAACAAAATTTTTGAGGGTGACGATTTAAGAGAAGGCATGACAGCTATAATAAAAATAAAATTATCAAATCCTATTTTTGAAGGTCAGACAAAGACAAAACTTGGCAACAATGAAGCATACACAATGATGAATGATTTGTGCTATACAAAATTTAATGAATGGATTGAAGACAATGTAGACATAGCTTCTTCTATTATTAACAATGCCATTGATGCTTCAAATAGAAGGGAAAAGATAAAAAAAATAAATGAAGCTGAGAAAAAGAAAGTGGGTAAAGGTACAGCTCCACTGGCTGGAAAAGTTGCCACATGTACTCTTAAAAAGCCTGAATTTACAGAGTTTATAATCGTAGAAGGAGATTCTGCAGGAGGAAGTGCTAAGCAGGCAAGGGATAGGCGATTTCAAACAATTATGCCTTCAAAGGGAAAAATAATGAATACGGAGAAGCAAAAGCTTGAAAATGTACTTGCAAGCGAGGAACTTAAAATATTTACTGCAGCAATAGGTACTGGGGTTCTACAGAATTACAATGAAAAAAATCTAAAATACAATAAAATAATAGTTATGAGTGATGCTGATGTTGATGGCTATCATATAAGAACACTTTGGATGACATATATATATAGATACTTGAGACCGCTTATTTCTAATGGACATCTTTATATTGCACAACCGCCCCTTTATAAAGTTTACAAGTCCAGCAGTAAGAAAGATATAGTTAAATATGCTTATTCTGATGAACAACTTCCATCTGTAAAGAAAGAAGTTGGAAAAGGTGCACTTATACAGAGATATAAGGGACTTGGAGAAATGAATCCAGATCAGCTTTGGGAAACAACTTTGAATCCAGAAACTAGGACTTTACAAAAAGTAACTATAGAGGATGCATCGAAGGCTGAAAAAATGGTATCACTTTTAATGGGTGATGTAGTTGAACCAAGAAAAAAATATATGTATAAATATGCGCAGTTTTAAAATTACGGAGGTAAAGTAAAGCATGGCTAATAAAATAAATATACCTAAGGACAATAATATAGTTAATGTTCCAATTGAAGATGCAATGCCAGAAAACTATCTTCCATATGCAGTTGAAGTAGCAAAGGATAGAGCACTTCCAGATGTTAGGGATGGGCTTAAGCCAGTACATAGGAGAATACTCTATGGTGCTTATATGCTAAAGGCTTTTCCTGATAAACCTTATTATAAATCTGCTAGAATTGTAGGAGATATACTTGGTAAATATCATCCTCATGGAGATACATCTGTTTATGATGCAATGGTTATACTTGCACAAAACTTTACTACTAGATGTCCATTAATAGATGGGCATGGTAACTGGGGAAGTCAAGATGGTGATGGAGCAGCTGCTATGCGTTATACGGAAGCAAGACTTACTCCTATTGCAATGGAAATGCTTAAAGATATAGATAAAGATGTAGTGGATATGATGGAAAACTATTCAGGGTCAGAGATGGAACCTAAAGTGTTACCTTCAAAATATCCTAATCTACTTGTAAATGGTGCTTTTGGAATTGCAGTTGGGCTTGCAACTAATATACCTCCACATAATTTAGCGGAGGTTATTGATGGTACTTTAGGGTACATTGATAACAATGACATAACAACTGAGGGACTTATGAAATACATAAAAGGCCCTGATCTTCCAACGGGAGGAATATTAATTGGACAAAAATCAATATTGTCGGCTTATGAAACAGGTGAGGGAAAAGTTACTTTAAGAGCAAAGACAAAAATAGAAACACTTGAAAATGGAAGGCTAGGCATTGTAATAACAGAATTTCCTTACAGAAAAAACAAATCGAAAATACTTGAAAACATATCAGAAATGACAGGCGATAAAAGATATCAAAAGGCTCTTGAAAGTGTTACAGATATAAGAGATGAATCTGATAGAACTGGAATAAGGTCAGTTATAGAATTTAAAAAGTCAGTAACAAAAGAAGAAGTAGAAAAAATAAGAAAATATCTTTTCAAAAAAACAGATCTTCAAAGCAATTTAAGCTTTAATATGGTAGCTCTTGCAGATGGCAAACCTATTACTATGGGAGTTAAAACTATAATTAAATACTATGTAGATCATCAAAAGGAAGTAATAAAGAGAAGAACGGAAAAGGAACTTGACACAGCTAAAAAGAGATTTAACATAGTTGAGGGCTTCATAAAGGCTATTGGCATAATGGACGAAGTTATAAAGACAATAAGAGCTTCAAAATCAAAGAAAGATTCAATAGAAAACCTTGAAAAACAATTTGGTTTTAGTTTTGAGCAGGCTCAAGCTATAGTTGAACTTATGTTATATAGATTAACTGGACTTGAAATAGAAGAGTTTAAAAAAGAACATAGACAGCTGGAAAAATTGATTAATAAATTAGAAAAAATACTTGAAAGTGAGAAGGAACTTTTAAAGGTAGTTAAGTCACAATTAACAGATATCAAAAGAAAATATTCGGATAAAAGAAGAACTTCTATAGTAGAAAATGAGAGTGAAGCTCAAATTGACATAGATGAACTCATACCAGCTGAAGATACAATTATAACAGTATCTAAAGAAGGGTACATTAAGAGAGTATCCAAGAAAAGTTATGACAGGTCAAATACGGATAAACAAGATATTGAGTATAGAGAAGGGGATTCTCTTAAGTTTTTACTTAAATCAAATACAAAGCATAAAATTTTGATTTTTATGGATAGTGGGAACATGTATCAAATGAGAGGCGAGGCTGTTCCAGAATATAAGTGGAAAGAAAAAGGGGAAAAGATAGACACTATTATTAGGAGCATAGATTTGCAAAATGAAAAGATAATTAACGTTTTTTCTGTTGAAGATTTAAATACAGATGAAATATTCTCATTTGTTTCAGATAACGGATACATAAAAAATACAAAGATAAGTGAATTTGTTTCAAATTATTCAAAAATAATGGCATTAAAACTTAAAGATGAGGGAAAACTTATATTTGTAAGACTTATGAAACCTAATGAATCTTATGGTGGAATAAAAGTGAAGACTTTAAATGGCATTAATTTTATTTTAAAGAAACCTGAATTGGAAGTATCTAAAAGAAGTATTGTTGGAATTAAGCTTTTCAATCTAGCACAAAATGATAAAATAATAGATTTAGATTTTATAGAAAAGTGCGACAATGAAGAATTTTATGTTGGAATAAATGAAAAGGGAATAATAAGTATAAGTAAAAATTATAAAAATAGAATAAGTTTTAAAGAATGTAAAACAGATTCTGAGAGCACTATACTTGTGTTTACAAATAAGGGAAATGTTATTTATATATCATCATGTATGCTTTTAAATATAACAGCACAGCAAGCTACAATTAGCCTATTAAATAATGACTTTGACTGTAATAATGAGAAAATATTAAATATAATTTCTGTTAAAGATTATAAAGAGCCTTATGATATATATTTCTTTACTAAGGATGGGCTTATAAAGAAAGTAAAATTAGAGGAATTTAAAGGTGAATATACTAGTTTAACGGGATATAAATTTAGAAATAACGATGATATATTGATAAATGTGGATTACTATGAAAGAAATAGTAAGTGTGATATAATAATCATTACTGAAAAGGGAATGTGCATAAGGTTTAGCTCTGATAATATAAGCTATATGGGAAGAGTTGCCTCGGGCGTTACAGGTATAAGTCTAAGTGAAGAGGATATTGCTGCATATGGTGCAGTTTGCAAAGAAAATTATAATAGTATTATATTGAAATCAGAGAATAAAAATGTCCAGGAAATTTCATTAAATGAGGTAAAAGTTCAAAATAGAGCAGGAAGAGGGAAAAATATAATGCTTTTAATTTTGGATGATGTAATAAAACAAATAAGATTAAAATAATTTAGAGGTGAAATTAATGTCTAAGGTATTATTATTTTTAGCAGATGGTTTTGAAGAAATAGAGGCATTAACTGTAGTTGATGTACTCAGAAGAGCAGATATAAAATGTGACATGTGCAGTATTAAAGATGAATTTGTAGATGGCACACATGGAATTAAAGTTAAAGCTGACTTGAATTTAAATGGGGTAAAAACAGAGGAATATGATGCTGTAGTTTTACCTGGAGGAATGCCTGGGGCAGAAAATTTAAGGCAAAATAAAAGTGTAATTGAAACAGTTAAAAAATTTAATGAAGATAAAAAAATAGTTGCAGCTATTTGTGCTGCACCAATAGTTCTTAATGAGGCTGGAATTATAAAAAATAAAGTCATTACTTCATACCCAGATTTCAAAGATAAATTAACATGTAAGAAGTATGTAGAAGAAAAAGTGTTTGAAGATGGAAATATAATAACGAGTAGAGGACCAGCTACCGCTATTTATTTTGCACTCAAACTTGTAGAAAAAATTGATTGCTTAAAAACCTCAGAAAAAATAAAAAGTGAAATGTTGCTTAATTTTGTAGAAAATGAATTGTAATATGATTTTTGGTAATATATAATCTATATTGTTATTTATAATAGAAAGATTTGTTGAGGTGTACAAATGATAGAAAAATTAAAAAAATTCTTAATAGGAAAAGCCCTTAAAACAGAACAATTAAAATCTGAAAAATTCAATGTGTTTTGGGGACTTCCAATATTGTCAAGCGATGCAATTTCTTCAGTAGCTTATGCAGGAGAAGAAATTCTTTGGGTATTAGTACCTGCGATAGGTATGGGAGCATATGTAGATATGGTTCATGCTGTTCTTATGATTATATTTCTTCTTTTTATATTGGTGTTTTCTTATAGACAAATTATAGATTGTTATCCAAATGGAGGAGGAGCCTATATAGTTGCACAAGATAATTTGGGAATCACACCAAGCCTTGTTGCAGCAGCAGCACTTTGTATTGACTATGTTCTTACTGTGGCAGTTAGTATTTCAGCAGGTACTGGAGCAATTACATCTGCTTTCCCACAGCTTTTAAAATATAAAGTCCTTATATGTATAATTTTAGTAATACTTATGACTCTTGGAAATTTAAGAGGAACAAGTGAATCTGCTAAGATATTTGCACTGCCTCCATATTTATTTGTT
>JAQUXS010000113.1 GCA_028692255.1 Clostridium sp. | reverse complement strand
AAAAGAAAATTTAAAATTAGTAGATGCTATTATTGAGATACGTGATTCGAGAATAATTAAGTCCAGTGCAAATCCAGATATAGATTATATATGTAAAGATAAGCCTAGAATAATACTTTTAAATAAGAGTGATTTAAGTGAAAAAAGAGTTACAGATGAATGGATTAAAAAATTGTCAAATGATAAAACAGCTGCAATTTCAATAAATTCTTTAAATGGCGTTGGGATAAATAGCATGAAGGGCGAAATAAACAAACTTTTAAAGGAAAAGATAGATAGATTAAAGGCAAAAGGGGTAATGAACGTTCCTATTAGAGTAATGGTAGTTGGAATCCCTAATGTAGGTAAATCTTCTTTTATAAATAGAATGGCAAAAAATAAAATTGCTAAAACAGGAGACAGACCTGGTGTAACTAAAAGTAAACAGTGGATAAAAACAAAAATGGGAATAGAACTTATGGATACTCCAGGAGTTTTGTGGCCTAAATTTCAAGATGAGAATGTTGGACTTAACCTTGCCTTCACTGGTGCAATAAAAGATGAAGTAATGGACATAGAGGAGCTTGCATTAAAACTTGTACAAAGACTTCAAAAATATTATCCGGAAAAACTTATGGAGAGATATAAATTAGATAGTATTTTAGAAACACCACTTTTAAATATGGAGGCAATAGCTAAAAAGAGAGGTGCAGTTCTAAAGGGTAATAAAATTGATTACAATAGAGTATCTATAATACTTTTAGATGAATTTAGAGGGGGAAAAATTGGGGCAATATCATTAGAACGTCCCTAAGTAATCTATGGATTTTAAAAATATGAGTTTTGCCAAGATAAAAGAATATGTGTTAAATTTAGAAGAAGAAAATTATGCTGGTATTATAAGCAGCTTAGAAAAGGACAGCAGGAAAAATGTACTTTTACTAGCTAAAAGTCTTAAAAATAAAATTGATAAGAAAAAGGCAGAAATAGCAAGAGTTAAAAAAATGTACGAATTTGATAAGGGGTTTAACGTAGAAGGGATTTTTGCAGGGGTAGATGAAGTTGGGCGTGGACCCCTTGCTGGTCCTATAGTTTCAGCTGCGGTAGTTTTGAATTTAAATGCTGATTATTCTGATCTTATACTCCAAATAAACGATTCTAAAAAATTGTCTCCTAAAAAAAGAGAAGAACTTTCAAAAATAATAAGGGAAAAAGCACTATACTTTAATATTGCATCAATTGATGAAAAGACTATAGACAAAATGGGTATAGGGTACTGCAATCAGAAAGTTTTGCACGATGCTGCTATGGGAATTAGCGCTGTACCTGACTTTGTACTTTCTGATGGATATCCAATTAAAAAAATTGAAGTTAACAGTAGTTATTCTATAAAAGGTGATTCCAAAAGTGCTTCTATAGCATGTGCTTCTATTGTTGCTAAAGTTTATAGGGATAATCTTATGAAAGAATATGCTAAGATTTATCCTCAGTATCATTTTGAAAAAAACAGTGGATATGGCAGCAAAGAACATATAGCTGCAATAAAAGAGTTTGGATCATGTGAAATACACAGGAGAAGTTTCTTAAGGAATATAATAGGAGAATAAAATTTTACTTTGTATTAAAGAGCTACTAAATTAGCATAAAACAATATGCTAATTTGGTAGCTCTTTTTTATTTGATATTATTGCAGTAAAACAATGATTTATTTAACAAAGTAACAAATAAATAAACTATTTATTGACTAAATGTTAATAAAATGATAAGATAATTATAATTTGTTGAAAAATTAAAAAATTAAAATTGAATTTTAAAGTGTTTTTTTATCTTATTAAAATATCTTCATAGGGGGAATATTAGTGAAAAAATTATTGACAGCACTTCTTTTAACTATTCTAGTAGTATCATTGGTTGGGTGTGGTAGCACTTCATCTAGCAGCAATTCAGCAGCTACACAAAAGTTTAGCGGAAATCTTAAGGGAGCTTTAAAAGGATACACTTTAAAGGTTGGAACTTCTGGAACTTATGCACCTTTCACTTACTATGATAAAGATGGTAAAACTTTAATAGGATTTGATATGGATTTACTTAAAAATTTACAAAAAATCTTAGGATTTAAGATTGATGGTAGTTTACAAGCTATGGATTATAGCCCATTAACAACATCACTTTCACAGGGGAAATTGGATGTTGGAATAGCTGCACTTTGTGCAACAGATACTAGAAAAAAAGCTATGAATTTTACTAATACTTACTACAATGCAGGTCTTACAGTTATTGTTAATAAGAAGACTAGTCCAAAAGGAATAACTGGAATTGATAGCATTAAAAGTGGTAAATACAAAATTGCTGTACAAAAAGGTGATGCTAGTAATCTTTATCTAAATGGTCTTGGTGTGCCTCAAAGTAGCCTTCTTATTTATGATTCAAGTACCACGGCTCTTCAGGCACTTGAAGAAGGTAAGGCAGATTGTTTAGTTTATGATGCTCCTGGTACTGCATACTATATAGCACATAAAAAAGATTCAGAATTAAAAATGATTGGTAAGCAGTTTGCACAGGATCAATCACCATATGCAATTGCAGTTTCATTTGATGCTTCTAAGAAAAACCCTAAACTATTAGGCGCTTTAAATGCTGCAATTAAGCAATTACAGAAAGATGGAACAATTGCTAAACTAAATGCAAAATGGTGTAAATAAAATTAAAACATTTAATTTATGAAGGGAGTTTCTTCTAGTAATTATGCATCTATATAAAATAACAGTTTCTTATGAACGGTTATTAAAATGCGTACTGCTAGAAGTTTCTTTTATTTTTAACTATTAGAAATGTTTTTATGCTTAGAAAGGATGATATTATGGATTTAAGTTTTCTAAAAATATTAATGCCTATGCTTTTTACTGGTCTAAAAATAACTTTAGAAGTTTCAATATTAGGAATTTCCTTTGGATTTTTTATTGGATGTATTTCTGGATTTGCACTACAGTGTAAAAATAAAGTTGCTAAATCTATTGCAAATGTATATTTGTGGATTATGAGAGGTACACCTTTAATCGTTCAAGCTTTATATGTATATTTTGTTGTACCTAAAATGATAGGTCAGGATCTTTCAAGTAACACTGCAGGTGTAATAGTTATATCTTTAAATTCAGGAGCCTTTATTGCTGAAATAGTTCGTGGAGCACTAGAGGGGATTGATCCAGGTCAAAAAGAAGCAGGAATGTCACTTGGACTTACACCTTTTCAAACTTTGATACACATAATTGCTCCACCTGCTTTTCGTTCAATGATACCTGCTCTATTTAATCAGTTTATTATTTCTGTAAAGGACACAGCAATATTATCTGTAATTGTTGTAAATGAAATAACTAAACAAATCCAAAATTATGCTGCAGAGACTTTTAATACAATACAAGCTTATACTGCAGGAGCAGTGTTTTATCTGCTAATAATTTCTATTCTTATTATTATCCAAAAACAGGTGGAAAGGAAGGTCAGAGTATGAGCAGTCTTATAAAAGTGGAAAATTTATCTAAAAACTTTGGTGACCTAGAGGTACTTAAAGATATTAATATAGATATTTCTGAAGGCCAGGTTATATGTATTATAGGACCTTCTGGATCTGGCAAAAGTACATTACTGCGCTGTATTAATCAATTAGAAACTCAAACTGGTGGAAATATATATTATGAAGGTGAAAACGTATTGGAAAAGAAAAGTAACAGTCTTCGAAAGTATCGTGAAGAAGTTGGTATGGTATTTCAGAGATTTAATCTATTTCCTATGAAAACTGTTCTAAAAAATATTATGCTTGCTCCAGTTTTAACGAAGAAAAAATCAAAATATGATTCTGAAAAAAATGCTATTGAACTTCTTCAAAAGGTTGGATTAGTTAATAAAGCTAATTCAATGCCTAGGACACTATCTGGTGGGCAGCAGCAGCGTGTTGCTATAGCTCGTGCACTGGCAATGGAACCAAGAGTACTACTTTTTGATGAACCCACATCTGCCCTGGATCCTGAACTTGTTGGAGAAGTCCTTTCAGTTATGAGGAGATTAGCTGATGATGGAATGACTATGATAGTTGTAACTCATGAAATGGGATTTGCAAGAGATGTCTCTGACAGAGTTATTTTTATGGCAGATGGATATATTGTTGAGGAGGGCAAGCCAGGTGATATTTTTACAAACCCTAAACATAAGCGTACAAGAGCTTTTCTTTCAAGAATATTAAAGTGAGGGATAATATATGGAAAAGAAGTATTATGTAACGGTTAATAGACAATTTGGAAGTTTAGGTAGACCAATAGCAAAGGAACTAGCAGAGCTACTTGGAATTGAATATTATGATAGGGAAATAGTAGAAAAAACATCAAGAAAACTTAATATGCCTGTATCAACTATTAGCGAGCATGAAGAAATGAGTTTTAAATCAGGTTTTTTCAATATGTTATTTCCTTTAGGAGATTCATCTAAAGAAAATCAAGACACTATATTTGATGCAGAAAGGCAAATTATTTTGAATTTAACAGATAAAGGTTCCTGCGTTATTGTTGGTAGATGTGCAGATTATATATTAAAGGATTATAAAGATTGTATAAATATATTTGTATACGCATCTCACGAAAAGCGTTTTTACAATTGTGTTAATACATTAAAAATGAACCCTAAAGAAGCACGCCGTATGATTGTAGAAGTTGATAAGGCAAGAGACAATTATTATAAAAATTATGCTGGCTACCCACTAGAAGATACTGAACATAAACATTTAATGATTGATAGTAGTTTATTTGGTGTACATGGAACAGCAGAAGTTTTAGC
>JAQUXS010000048.1 GCA_028692255.1 Clostridium sp. | reverse complement strand
TGTCCTGTTTTAATAAAAGATTTAATTTCTTTAATTACCTCTGGATTGGTTATATCACTTCCATTACCATCGTTATTACCATACATATCTGCAAACCCCAAAACTATCATATCATAATTACCATTTAATTTAGTAGTAACTCCCCCTGTAGGCGTATCTACAACTTTATTACCATTTGCATCATCAGAATAAACAGTTCCCCTAACATTGTTTGGAAAACTTTTATTTAAATCTGAAATATTTATCTCAGTAATCTGTAGATTGTATTCATTGTTAACCCTTAGAGGAACTTTTAAATCATTTCCAATAGAAAAAGTGGTATTAGTAGCATTTTGACTATCATTATAAGGATCAATCTGAAGTACCCTTACAACTTTAGATTCCGCGTTAAAAGCCACAGAACCGAGTTCATAAGTTTTAGCTCCTGTAGTTTCATCTGTAACTTCAAGTTTCCATGGCATAAGTCCACAAAACTCATCTCCAATTCTGTAATCAAAAGTATATCCGCTTCCATTTGGTTCTTTATTTAACACTTGAACACATTCATTTTTGCTTGAATTTTGCTTTTCAGTATACAAGCCGTCACCATTAAAATCAAGAAACAATTTAAAAGTCATGGGATGATTCGAATTATTATTTGCATCAAAATTAAATTTAAGTTCCTTGTTATTTAAATAACTTGCTGCAGTACCATCATATTGTTGTGGTTTCGCATTAATTTTAAGATTAGGTCTCGTATTATGATTGTTATAAAAGTTAATCATGCTATTTACGTCCACAGAATCATAATCATAATTATAATAGCCATTCCTATTTCTCACATGCATACAATTGCTCTGACTATACCATGGTTTATTATTAGAAGGATTAATAGCACTTAAATTAGTAAATAATTTTGTTTTTGAAAGCTGTATATCACTAATTATCTTATCCGACAGCAAAAATGTTTGTCCTGATTTAATATAATCAATTAATTCCTTTGCCTTTTTATTTGTAATGTCGTTTTCACTATAATATTCAGTAGATGGAATACCTGATGGAGTCCTTGCTGATTTAGGTCCAAGATAGCTGTAATCAATTCCACCATTAACATTGTCTCCAATATAAACAATATCGTATTTACCATTTATGTTTTCAATATTGCTTATAAATTCAGGCATAGACATCTGCGTTATATTTACTTTATAGTTACCAATTTCATCAAAATCATCTTTGGAAATAGCAAAATTTTTTCCTGGCTCAACTTCAAGTAAATTTAACACCTTAGTATTAGAATTAACTTGAATGTCGTTATTTGATACAGATTTTACAGCTGAAAATACCTGCGTTGAACCTGTACTAATTTGAATAAAAAAAATTAAAATAACAAGTAAACATAAAATTTTATTTTTCAAATTGAACTCTCCCTTCTAAAAATTATTGTTATTTTTCAACCCATTTCAAAGTTTTAAACTTTATATATTTACCGTAATCCTCTAAATTATTTATTAGATATTGATTTATAAACCTCTTATCATCATCGTCAAAATTTAATGAACTTGACGAATTTGTAACCTTATGCTCATTAGCATCTGTAGTATTTATCCCATAAAAATTGACTTGTGAATTCGCATTTTCATCAAACTCAATAGAGTTTGCAAAAATAGATGAATTATAGAAATTAGCTGCACCATTAAAAGTCACTTTTCCAGTACAATATATAACATAATTATCATAATTATGTATCTTATCATCATCTATATTAAGATTTCCATCAACTATAATAAATTTGAATAATGATCCAAAATCATTCTCATTATAATTAGGGTACATTGTTTTGAATCTATCAATAATAGTTTGATACAACCCTCCATTGGTATTTCCAGAAATATTATAGGTGTATTCATCCCCACTTACATCCATAGTTCCTACAAATGCATTATCAGAATTTTGCACATTACCATTTACTATTTTCTGAAAATCTGCACCTTGCACATTATTTGGGTTTATCTTATATGTAATAAGTGAAGTATAGTTACTATTAGGATTTACTGATTTTTGAATAACAACAAAACTACTATCATCCTCTATAGTATTATCATCCGGTTGAATTGGATCAGCTGCATCACTATCTTTAATTTTAAGTAAATCAGTTTCATATATACTTTTATTTTTCCAGCCGTTATTAACCATATTCCCATAACTAGAACTGTCTTTATATAAATTTGTAGCCGTTGTTCCTATTGGGTCTATATTTGTACTTTTAAGATTAGTCAAGATAGTATCAAAATTGTCTGACTTAACATATATGTTTCCATCACCTAAAGCCACATCACCTTGCTTAGGTTTATAATTTTGATAAATATTTATATTATGTCCCTGAAGATACATATTTCCTTCAAGAGAAAGTTTTACATTTGGATTGTTCAATGTAAAAGAACCTTTCACATCTTGGCTATTATTATTAGCAACAGTAAATGCACTTTTATCTCCAAATAATCTATCATAATATATATTGCTATAATCATCTCTATCTATATAAGCTTCTGCCGTTTTAGTTTTACCATTTTTAGAAGCAACTGCCTTAATTTTTATGTAATTTAGACTTCTACCGTTTTCATCTGTATATTTATTGCTGTCACCAACATCTGGGGAATCCCCCGAAAAAAATGTAATAGTGCAATTTATACCATTGTCAGTATAATTTAAACCACCTTTGTATTTATACAAATCGTTTAATTTTGATCCAGTAATCTGTGAAGGATTAATAAGTGGAGAATCACTTCCATCTGCTGCTTCATTATCTTTTAAAACATAATCTTTAAGCATATTCGTTCCCTTTTCTACTCCAGATTCTGCTTCAATTCTAAGGCTATTATTTGATGAATTTTTTAACGTAGCAATATAATTAACTGTAGCAACCTGTAAAATGCACACCGCTAAAGTAGATAAGAGCATTACTACAACCAAAGTTAGAAGTAGTGCATAACCTTTTTCCTTTTTTTTCATTGCTCATCATCTCCACTGTTTATTACATTTAACTTTGTAATAACATTTTTGCTGCGATTACCATTGGTAGCTGTAATATTTACCGTAACACTATTCCCATATTTAAAATTATTATAGTTAGGATCTGCTGGAATGTTATTTTGTACTTGTCCATTATCATCATAATATACGCTCTTATCTGCACTAATACTAATTGAACTTATATTATAAGCAACAACTGTATCACTTGTTACATTTTTAAAATCAAGATTGGATTCTTTTAACATATTCATTTTATAGTAATGGTTATCTTGTTTATTTTGTGCAAGTAAAAAACATTTGTCTCCGGATTCTTCGTAAATTCTAGCTATTGGAGTGTACTTATTATAAAAATTGTCATCACTACCTGTATCAATTATACTTTTATAATCTGTATCAGATGTTCCTTCAATAAAATTTTGGGGATCTATTTCAGCTTTATATTTATTGTAAGCAGCTTGTGTCCCATCAAGTTCTGGTACTTGCTCCTCTACATAGCTATAATCACCATTGGTAACTGTGCTTTCAAGTTCATATTTTTGCATGTCATCAGTTTTAAAATATAACCTATGAAGTTCATGTCCCTCAAGTAAATATACAAATCTATTATTATAATCATTTTCACAGTATAGTACCTTAATGCCAGTTTGAATGTTATCTGTATTATACCTAGAATCTGCACTAAAATTATCCGTAGGTATATAGCTTTTACTAGCTTTCATGTGCACACTTATATCATTTAAGGCTGAATTTATATTTTCCTCTACATCATCTCTTCGCTGGTCATCTGCATACATATTATAGCCATTAGACAGTGTGAGATAGATTGCAGAAAATACTATAGACATAACAGCAATTACAATCATAAGTTCTATTAGCGTTACACCTTTTTTTCTTACTATCACTTTAATCACCGTCCTATTTCAAAACTTGTCTTTGACTCATAGTGTTTAATATTGTCCTCATTCCAAATCTTATCAAATTTCCACGTTATAATAGTAACTTTATAGGTACCATAATAGTTATCAGAAAAAGGGCTTGTACTTGTATCTAATTGTATTTGTATCAGTGCTCCATAAGGATTGTTTGTATTCTCCGTATCAATTCTTGCATTGCTGCATTCTTTATATTCCTTTAAATCATCATCCATACCTTGAGTTCCATTTTCATATTGAGATTTCCAACCAAAAATACTTGAATTATTATTTAAATTGCTAATTAAATCATTTTTATCAAAGAACATATATATCTTTCTACTATCCCCAGAAGTTGTATAGTTATCGTAAAGTGTTTTTACATAATCAGTACTGTTATCATCCTTTTCCCTTGATCTAATAGTCTCTAAAATTATTTGATTTTCATTTTCCATGTCGGTTCTTATAGAATCATTTGAAAACATTGTATTTCCACTAGCAATTGCAGTATATGCACCTACCATACATATAGCAAGTATTGCAATTGCAGCTATTAGCTCTATTAAAGTTGATCCTTTTTTTTTCTTCATAAAATCACCTTCCAAGGTGTTAGTTAAACAAATCACTTTTACCATATTTGCCAATGTTAAAATTATAATGGGGCTTTTTGTCTCCAGTAAAATAGTAATAGTATCCATTTACCGCAGCCTTAACATTTCCACCGTTGTCACCATCTGAAACTGTAAATTCAATTACAGTAAAAATTCTATTATCCTTCTCTAATGAAGATATAAATTTAACAATGTCACCATAGCTTCCAGAAACAGTTACAACTGTTGGTATCTCCATTACTGTACCTGCTTTAATATTTTTTTTAGGACCATTGTTGTTATTTGGTTGAGAATTATTCCCATTTTGGGCCATAGTTGTTGTTTTACCAGTATATTCCATTGGTTCATTAAAACTAATATCATTGAATTTTAAATTATTTTTTGAACAAAGAGTGTTTATTGAGTTTTCAATCTCCGCATCTTTTACCCCTACTGGCAATCCAATACTGCTTTTTTTATATTTATCTGATAATTTGTTTATATTCCTTACAAATTGTTTATTGCTATTTTCCATGTTTATCATATCTGTATATTTATTGTTAAGATCATTAATTTCATCTTTATAATTTGAATTTATTTTTAAAATAGGGGATACTACGAACTCAAAATATATAATTAAAATTAATATTATTCCTAAAGCAAATACTTCTATTTTTTCTTTTTTACTTAATTTATTCATTTACTAACATCCCCTATTTCAATAGTAAATTTATAACTATTATTGTCATCGCCTTGAACACTCTTCAACTTGGCATCACTATAATTACTGGATTCTTGAAGATTGGCTGTAAATACAGCAGGAGAATTTCCTACTTGTGCATTTCCTATTATTGTGTAAACATTATTTATTTTAGAAATTGAAATTATTTTTATATCCTGCGTTACATAATCCCCAAGACCTTTAATCCATTTTGCAGTATAATCGTCCTTATTTTTAATCTTGTCGTATTGTAAAATAGTATTATTGTATAAAGCAAGTTTACCTTTAAGTTTTTCATTACTTCTTTGAACATAATTATAATTTACAAGTTTAGTTTGTTCATATTTATAATCATATTTTAATTTAATACAATATATAAACAAAGCTAGTACAATAAGTACCATAACACCAACTATAGAAGAAACTGCATATATTACAATCTTCTTTAAATTATCATCTTTTACACTTTTCATGGAATCTGGTGCTAAATTTATAAAATTATCTTTTCTACCTCTTTTAATAACACCAAGTGCAAAAGTATAATCGTTAAAGTCAATAGCTCCCCTGTAACTTATACCCATTTCATTAAAAATATTTTCATATTTTGTATCCACATCACTTGAAAAGACATTTTTAAAATATTCCGTTAGTCCATTTAAATCTGAACCAATAACATAAATTTTGTCCAAATTCTTTTTTGTTTTTCCAGTAAAATAAAATTGAATAAATTTTTCAAAAGAATTTATCTCACTATCTACTAATTTTTTAATTTCTAAACTTTTATCATCCGTTTCATTTATATTATTTATATTAAATCTATGTATTAAATTTTCAGCTTCCTTTTGGCTTGTACCAAAATTGTCCATTAGTTTTTTTATTATATTATCTTCTCCAAAAGGTATTTCTCTTTCAAAAAACAATTTTCCATTTTTAAGTATAATAAACTCTGAGGTTTTTAATCCAAATTTTATTATTCCAATATCTTTTAGTTCAGTATTTTTAACATACCTTGAACCAAATATTCTTGCAATACAATTACATTCAATCTCAACTGCCAATAGGCTTAAATTGAGTCCATCTGCAACAAGTTTGTATCCATCAACTTTTTTCTTTGGAACAGCACAAATTAATACATTGTAAACTTTATTTTCTTCACTGTTTTCTTTACCAATAATTTCATAATCGATATAATGATTTTCACCCTGATTAGGTAGGTACTGTGTCATCTCCCACTTTACAGAATTTATCATGTCGGATTGTTCCATAATTGGGATTTCTGTATGCCTTATTACAATATCCAACCCATTTATAGTAAAAATTATTCCATCACAATTTACTTTTTTATTCTCAATCCAAAAATTTATTTTATCGATTATATATTGAGTATCCAGTATTTCACCATTAGAGAATTTCCCACTATCTATTAAAATTTTGTCAGCTTCGTATATTTTTTTATTTCTGGAATGAACAATATTTATAACATCGTCTTCTACCTTAACTATTAAAAGTTCTTTTCCAAAAAGATTCATTGTAATCCTCCTGTTAAAATTTATTTAATCTATATTATATATTTGCATGAAATATTTATTTTCAAATTTAGTTTAAATGTTGAGTTTATTCTTATAAAAAAACTCAATGTTTAATTTTTTAAAATAAAGTATCAGCAATAGAAAGCTAATACTTTATTTTATTGCCCTTACCTATGAACAGTAGTGGTTTTATTTACAATATTTTCCAAATCATCTATCTTCATACCATACAAAGTAGGATCAGCTGAATTTATTTTAGTTAAAGCATCGTTTATTGAAGGATCATCAAAACTACTTAATGTTGATAAAGTATTTGCATTTGTTGAAAGATCAATTGGAGTAGCTGTTGGGTTAGCTGCATTGTATGATTCAATTGCACTTACAAGTGTTTTAGAATCTGCAATATCTGTTGAATTTTTAGCATTGTTTATATAACCAAGTACCTGTGGTATAATGATTAAAGCAAGTATAGCTATAATAGCTATAACAATAATAAGTTCAATAAGTGTAAAGCCTTTCTTTTTCTTCTTGTTACCTTTTAAAATTTTCATTTTATACCTCCTAATTTTAATTTTTTATTTATATGATTACTTACCTGCCAGACTATAAATCTGAAAGATAGGTAACATAATCGAAACCATTATAAAACCTACCATTATGCCCAGTATTATAATTAAAAGTGGTTCTATCATTGTTGTTAACTGCGCCGTGGCTACTTCTATTTCTCCGTCATAAAACTCTCCTGTACTTGTAAGAACTGAATCAAGAGTTCCTGATTCTTCTCCGACTTTTATCATTTGAGTAAGCATAGTTGGAAAAATATCTATTGATTCAAGGGTTGCAGAAAGACTTGCTCCTTTTTGCAGTTCATCCTCTGTCCCATTTAAAAGCCTCTTAACATAAGCATTGTTCACTACATTAGCACTTATATTTATACTCCCTAATACGGTAATTCCACTGTTCACTAACATTCCAAACGTTCTTGCAAATCTTGCAGCTATAAGTCTTCTTATGACTTTTCCAACTATAGGTAAATTGAGCATCATTTTATCGTACTCATTTCTTTTTATTTTTATTGTGTATCTAAAACCTGTTACTAAAGCTGCAATAACCAATATAATAAGCCACCAATAATTGATAATGCCACTACTTATAGCCATTACAATTTTAGTAGGCATTGGTATATTTGCCTCAGTTCCACCACTTTGCAATATCATAGTAGTAAATGATGGTACAACCTTTATAACAAGTATATTTACAACTATTAACGCAAAAATACATATAACAATAGGATAAGTAAGTGCTTGTTTAATTTTCTGCCTCTGCTTATATTCCTTTTCATAATAATTTGCCATTTTTTTCATAATATCATCTAAATTACCTGTTTCTTCCCCTACCCTAATCATGTTTACAAACATCTCTGGAAACTCTTTATATTCTTGCATTGACATTGATAAAAGTTGACCTTTTTTTACACCATTCAAAACATTTGCTATAACTGTTTTAAACCTTTTATTTTCAGTTTCATCCTTTAAGATCTCTAGTGCCTTAATAATAGTCATGCCCGAAGATAATATGTAAGAAAACTCCATACTAAATATGTATATATCCTTTAAACTTACTTTCTTAAATTGGGATAAATCCATATTTAAAGTATCATTTTTTTCGATTTCAATTTTTGTAGCAAATACACCAGTTTCCCTTAAAGTATTTATTACAGCTTTTTCATCAGTTGCATCAATTTTCCCTTTTCTCACTATGCCTTGTTTATTTTTGCCTTCATATTTATAAACTGGCAAATCAGTTTCCCCCTTTATTCTTCTTTAAGTAATGCTGTTTTAACTAGCTCATCAAAACTTGTTATTCCCTCAATTACAAGTTTTGCACATGCACTTTTTATAGTATTCATATTGTTTTTTTTACTAACATCTCTTAGATCATCAATACTACCATGGCTTAATATAATCTTCCTATGTTCCTTTGTAATCTCCATCATTTCATACACCCCGGTTCTACCTGAATAACCAGTTCCATGGCATTTTGGGCATCCTGTGCCTCTATATAATTTAAGACTTTCGTTTTCATTTACTCCAAGTACTTCTTTTTCATATTCCTTTGCCTCATACTCCACTTTACAGTTTGTACAAATTTTTCTAACTAACCTCTGTGCTATTATTCCACCAACAGCTGAAGCAACAAGATATGGTTCTATTCCCATATCAATAAGTCTCAAAACTGTAGAAGGTGCATCGTTTGTATGTAATGTGCTTAAGACAAGATGACCGGTTATAGCTGCCTTTACTGCTATCTCGGCAGTTTCATTGTCTCTCATTTCTCCAACCATTATAATATCAGGATCCTGCCTTAATATAGATCTTAAACCTGCCGCAAAAGTAAGCCCCGTTTTATTATTTACATTAACCTGATTTATACCATCCATAATGTATTCAACTGGATCTTCAACAGTTATTATATTTTTATAATTATCATTTAACTCATTTAAAATTGAATACAATGTTGTAGATTTACCGCTTCCTGTTGGACCAGTAACAAGTATTATTCCGTAGGGAAGTTTTATCATTTTTTCAAGTGAATCAATCTCTTCACAAGTCATTCCCAATTTTTCCTTACCAATAATTGCACTATCATTTCTTAGTATTCTTATTACAACTTTTTCGCCATTAATTGTTGGGAGAACTGAAACTCTAAGATCAACATGTTTATCCTTAAAATTAATTTTCATTCTTCCATCCTGTGGTATCCTCTTTTCTGCTATATTCATATTTGAAAGTATCTTTATTCTTGTAATTAGCGGTCCAAGCGATTCCACAGGCAGTCTTTTCTGTTCATGCAAAATTCCATCAATTCTATACCTTATCTTTATATAATTTTTAAACGGTTCAATATGTACATCGCTGCTGTTTGAATTTATAGCATCTGCAAGTATAAAATCAATAAGTTTAACAATTGGTGCATTTCTTATATCAGATATTTCTTTCAAACTTTGATCTAATTTTCGTTCAATTTTAAGTTTATGTTCTTTGCTAAATTCCTCTGCAGCTTTTTCAACTTTTTCACCTGAATAAATTTTATCTATTGCTTTATTTATTTCATCACTTCGTGCTATAAGAGGTTCTACTTCATATCCTGAAATGCTTTTAACGTCATCTTGTGCAAATACATTTAAAGGATCAGACATAGCTATTTCAATTTTATTCCCCTTTATATCTATTGGTACAAGATTATTTCGTCTTGCCAAGCTCTCTGGTACAAGTTTTGCAAGCTTGTAATTTATATCAACAAAATCCAAATAAACTCTTTGTATACCAAGCTGAATTTCAAGCACATCTATTATTTCATCTTCAGATGTATATTTTTCATCAACTAAAATTTTTCCAAGTCTTTTGCCTGAAATTTTTTGTTTTGTTAATGCTGATTGCAAATCTTTTTCAGTTATTTTACCTGCTTGTACTAATAAATCTCCTAATCTTTTAGTTACTCTTGGCATTTTTATTCTCCTATATAGTATTAATTTTCTTATTTATTATTGTATCACCTTTCCATTTTAGTTTCAATTTTTTTCTATTTTTTCTATATTAAGTTTGTTTATTATTGTATTTTAAATTATATTTTAAATTTAAAATAATTTTATTGTACAAAAACAATTTTATTGTATTTTAATATCCTGTAAATCAAGGTATTACATGCTTTATGTATAGCTATAAATATTTTTGAGTTTACGTTTTCATACTGTTTTTCATATTAATATTAGCAAATTAAATATTACATTAAAGTTAATAATTAATATCAAAGCTAATAGTTAATATTACATGTATATTTTAATCTATAAAACAAAAAAGAAGCTATATAAAAGCTTCTTTTTTAGGTAAATTATTCTTAATTCAATTTTAAATTACATTTAACTATTACTCATATGATATTACTTTTCATTAAAATGATGGTATTATGCTGCCCTTATATTTTTCCTCGATAAATTTCTTTATTTCTGGTGAAGTTATTGCCTTATCCAATGCTTTTATATAAGGTTTATTTTCATTCCCTTTTTTAACTGCTATTACATTTGCATATGGTGAGTCTTTAGATTCAACATAAAGTGCATCTTTAGTTGGATTTAAATTAGCTTGAAGTGCATAGTTTGCATTTATTACTGCTGCATCTACATCTGCAAGAGTTCTTGGAAGCGTTGCAGCCTCAAGTTCTGTTATTTTTAAATTCTTCTTATTTGTAGCTATATCAGCCTTTGTTGGTGATGATGTGTTCTTTAAAGTTATAAGTCCTGCAGATTTTAAAAGTAAAAGTGCTCTTGCTTCATTGCTAGCATCATTTGGTATTGCTATTTGTGCTCCATCTTTAAGTTCCTTCAAGTTCTTTATCTTACTTGAATAGATGCCTAGAGGTTCAAGATGTACTTTAACTGTATAATTAAGATCTGTATGATGCGTTTTATTAAAGTTTTCTAAATATGGTATATGTTGAAAATAGTTTGCATCAATATCCCCTTCATTTAGTGCAATGTTTGGTTGAACATAATCAGCAAATACTCTTATTTTTAAAGTATAACCTTCCTTTGCAAGTATTGGTTTTACTTTTTCTAATATTTCTGCATGTGGTACTGCTGATGCTCCTACTGTTATGGTTTTTTTATCATCTCCTGAAGATGCTTTTGAACTACTTTGCGTACTGCAGCCTGTTACTGCAAATATTGATATTAAAAATATTGCTAAAATTCCAAAATATTTTTTCATTTTGAAAACCCCCTTAAATGTTTAAATCTATTTTTTAAATTATGCACTAAAAAATAATGCCCAGGAACAATCCCGGGCATTATTTTACCACGAACTTATTCTCATCTTTCAGCTTACGCTGCAGGAATTAGCACCAATACGTTTTTAACGCTGGTTGCTGGGTTTCATAGGGCCAAATCCCTCCACCTCTCTTGATAAGTGCATTAATTTATTTCATGCCTAAATTATACTTTGCTTTTTATTTCATGTCAATATATTTTTCGAATTTTTTAGAAAACTTATTTGTTTACTATGAATAAGCTTTTTTATTTATCAATGTTGCTATTTTTTAGAAAATAATCAACAACAGTTTCAAGATCAATTAATCCTAATATTTTTTTGCCATCTACTACAGGAATTGCCATTATATTATTTTCCCTAAGTCTTAATGCTGATTTTTCAATTTCTTCATCTTGGGTTGAAACAATTACATTAGAAGTCATAACTATTTTAACTGGATATGTATCATAATGACCATTCTCTACTAAAAATCTATATACATCAGCCTTTACTATAATTCCCTCAAGATTTGAATCACTATCAACTACTAATACATTATTTACTTTCTTCTCATTCATTATTTTAAGCGTATTATGAAGTGTTTCATCTTCGCGTACAGATATATAATTTTTTTTCATTAATTCTTTTGTTTTCATTTGTTAATCCCCCCATATAGTTACTAACGTGCATTTGCTAGTGTATATTTTATTAATTAATAGCTATTATCTATTATATCATTTAAATCCTTTTCTTCAAAACTTCCTTTAATTAAGCTGTCGATAACTCTAGAAGCAGCTTTTTTGGACATTTTGTTTAATTCAATAGCTACATCTACTCTATTCTTTTTCAAAAGGTATTTCATGTAACTAAGCTGTTTTTCTGTAATTCCATCGTCTCTTACTATTTCACTTGAAGTGTCAATGCTAAAAACAACTTTAAATATTTTAGGAAGATTTAGAACATCCTCATAATTATGAAGCATTATAGTTTTTCTAAGATCTTTATCTTTATTCCTTAGATATCTTTTATATAATTCTACGCTCACACCTCCGTCAATTTTATCAAGTCTATTAATACCTATATATTTTTCCACACTTTTAAGATTACATCTTTTTAACCCAAGCTCTTTATAATAAGGTCTAATAAGCCTGTACAAATCCACATGTTCCTTTGGTGCAATAAAATTATTTATATTATTTTTAATCATTCTGTGATTTATAAAAGGTTCATCAAAAGCCTTTCCATTATATGAGCACCATTTTTCATATGAATCTATATCTTTTTTAAATTTTTTAAGTACATCCTTTTCTTCACTCTTATTATCTGCATAATATTGTTTTACATGAAATGTATTTTCACTTACAAACCATCCAATAGATATCAGCATTATTATATCGTCTTCTTTATCAAATCCTGTAGTCTCAATATCAAAATATGCCATGTCTATCATACTATATTTATCAATCATTTTTTCATTTAGAATTAACTTAGATTCTTTTTCATTTAGTAACATAAAATCCCCCGATTTATTTTCTTTAATTATTAAAATTATACAACAATTTTAAAATTTTTAAAACAAATGCTTTTATATCAAAAAAATCATGTGTATTTTTTCCATGTTATGTGCAATAATAGTAATATATCTTCAAATTTTTTATTGATTTATCAATGACACAGCTAAATATTTGCAATTTGAGAAACTTATATAAAACTTATCATTTTTACTTTGATAAATTGTTAATAAATTTGTTATAATATTAATGATTGTTAAACTTAGGAGTTGATTTTAATGGATTTTAATATTAGTGGTTTAGATGAACTTGATATACAAATTTTAGATATCTTAATAACTGATTCTAGAACACCATATCTTGAAATAGCTAGACAATGTCATGTAAGTGGAGGTACAATTCACGTCCGAATGAGGAAGATGGAAGACATCGGCATTATAAAGGGCACGAAACTTATAATAGATAATTCCAAATTAGGATATGATGTCTGCTGTTTTATAGGGATATTTTTAAACAAAGCTACATCTTACTATGGAGTACTTGAAAAACTTAAAGGTATAAATGAAATTGTTGAACTTCATTATACTACTGGAGAATTCTCAATATTTGCAAAAGTAATATGTAAAAGTATAGCTGATCTCCAAGACCTTTTAATGACTAAAATACAGGCAATTGATGGAGTTCAGAGAACAAATACCTTTATATCGTTATCCCAGCCTATTGACAGAAATATACACTTTTAGTTTAAATAACAATAAGTACATATTATGTAAATAGAGTCCTATTTTAATTTTTAAAACTTAAGTTATAATTTATTGAAATTTGCGCATAATAATATCGTAAATTCAATAAAGGAGATGGGCTTTATAATGAGAGGCTTAGATGTTATTGCACTAGTTTTGGTCGTAATTGGTGCTGTGAACTGGGGTCTTATAGGATTTTTTCAGTTTGATCTCGTTGCATCAATATTTGGTACCATGTCCATGGTTACAAGAATAATATATGCAGCAGTAGGCATATGTGGACTTTATGCAATTTCATTTTTTGGAAAAGATAGAGAACACTCAATTGAAAGATAATAAAAAATAAAGTCCATCAATTTGGACTTTATTTTGGTATTCAAATATATGAACTTTTATTTCATATATTTTTTTATTCCTCTATTTAATGTATTTTTGTAATCAATAAATTCATAAACATCTTCACTAAAAAGCTTACTAAACTCTCCAAGTTCACTTAATGTAAGTTCTTCTATAGCTTTATTTTCATTTTCACATTTTAAAACAATCTCACCAATTACTCTATGTGCATCTCTAAATGCCATTCCTTTGCTAACTAGATAATCTGCAGCTTCGGTTGCATTTAAAAATCCACTTTTAACTGCATTCAGCATGGATTCTTCCTTAACTTTTAATGTCTTTATCATACCATCCATAACTTTAATACATGAACTTACAGTATTTAATGCATTAAAAAAACATTCCTTATCTTCCTGCATGTCTTTATTATATGCAAGAGGAAGACCTTTCATTGTTGTTAAAATGGACATAAGGCTACCATAGACTCTACCTGATTTACCTCTTATAAGTTCAGCTGCATCTGGATTTTTCTTTTGAGGCATAATACTGCTTCCAGTTGAAAATTCATCACTTAATTGTATAAAACCAAATTCCTTAGTACTCCAGATTATTATTTCTTCACTTAAACGACTTAAATGCATCATAATAATTGAAAAATTTGATATAAGTTCTATTATATAATCTCTATCACTTACACCATCAAGGAAATTTTCTACAGGTTTTTTAAAATTCAGTTCATCTGATGTAAATTTTCTATCTGTTTCATAAGTCGTACCAGCTAGTGCACAGCATCCAAGGGGATTCTCATCCATAACTTCAATAGAATTTTCAATTCTCTTTTTATCCCTTGTAAACATGCTGTAATAGGCCATTAGATGATGTTTAAAAGTTATAGGCTGTGCTCTTTGCATATGGGTATATCCAGGCATAATACAATTGTTTTTATATGCAGTTTCCTTAATTGAATCTAATAAACTATCCAAGTAATTTAAAACATCTTTTGCTGTCTTTTTGCAGTACAATCTCATGTCCAATGCAACCTGATCATTTCTACTTCTTGCAGTGTGCATTTTTTTACCTGCATCGCCTATTCTCTCGGTTAGTTTTGTTTCAATAAAACTGTGTATATCTTCATAGTCCCCTTCTATTTTAAGCTTTCCACTTTCTATATCCTCTAGAATAGATTTGAGGCCTTTTATTATATCGCTGCTGTCCTTATCGTTTAATATACTACATTTATTAAGCATCTTAACGTGAGCAATACTTCCTACTATGTCCTCATTGTAAAGTGTTTTATCGAAACTTAAGGAGCTGTTAAAGTGCTCCATAAGTTTACTTTCTGCATTTTCGAATCTTCCGCCCCAAAGTTTCATTGTTATTTACCTACCTTTTTATCCTTCATTGCTTTTATTTTGCATGGGAGACTGAAAAGTTTTATAAAACCTTCTGCATCCTTGTGATCATATAAATCACTTGAACCAAATGATGATATAGCCTCATCAAATAGTGCATGTTCAGACTCTATTCCTGCTGATATTATATTTCCCTTGTAAAGTTTAAGAGTAACTTTACCTGTAACATTTTCCTGAGTTTTATCAATGAATGCATCAAGCGCATCTTTTAAATTTGTAAACCAAAGTCCATCATAGATGAGTTCTCCATATTTTTGAGACACAATGTATTTAAAGTGTGCTTCATTCTTTTCAAGAGTAAGACTTTCAAGATCCTTGTGTGCTGCATATAGTATAGCTCCACCTGGAGTTTCATATACACCTCTTGATTTCATTCCTACAAGTCTATTTTCAACTAAATCTACGATTCCTATACCATTTTCTCCACCAATTTTATTTAAGAACTGCATCATTTCAACTGGAGCATATTTTTTACCATCTATAAGTATTGGAATTCCTTTTTCAAATTCTATAGTTACATAAGAAGGCTCATCTTTAGCTTCTTCAGGTGGTGTTATCATTTCAAATATTTCATTTTTAGGTGCATTCTTTGGTTCTTCAAGATCTCCACCTTCATGACTTATATGCCAAATATTTTTATCCTCTGAGTATATCTTCTTCTTTGTTACAGGGACTTCAACTCCAACCTTTGCTGCATAGTCAATAGCATCTTCTCTTGATTTTATATCCCATATTCTCCATGGTGCTATTATCTGTATTGAAGGGTCAAGTGCTGCTACTCCAGTTTCAAATCTAACCTGATCATTTCCCTTTCCTGTGCATCCATGACAAATATATTTAGCCCCTTCTTTATGTGCAATATCAACTAATTTTTTTGCAATAAGAGGTCTTGCAAATGATGTTCCTAAAAGATATTTATCCTCATAAACTGCATTTGCTTTTATTGCTCTGAATAAATATTCCTTAACAAATTCTTCTTTTGCATCTTCAACATAAATTTTGTAGCATCCTGAACTAATAGCTTTTTTCTTAACTGCTTCCATATCATCGTCTTGTCCTACATTTACACATACGGCAACTACATCAAGATCATAATTTTCCTTAAGCCAAGGAATTGTAATAGATGTATCAAGGCCTCCTGAATATGCTAAAACAACTTTATCTTTCATAATAAATACACCCTCTCATTTAATATATATACATTTTTATAATTCTTTTTTTTTGTAATATCTGATTATCCTTGAACTTATTATATAACTTTATTTATATTTATGCAATATTTATTTATAAATATACATGAATATATAAAAATAAACTGCCATACTTTTTATGTAAGGCAGTTTATTTTATGTAAATATTTATTTTATTTATCTAATTGTTTTATTATTTCTTCTGTAAACTCTTTTGTGGAAGCACTGCCACCTAAATCTACAGTAAGTTTCTCTTTTTTAAGTAGAACCTTTTTCACTGCTTTATGTATTCTACTTGCAGCATCAAATTCACCTATATATTTTAACATCATTATACTTGAAAGAATTGTAGCAAGTGGATTAGCTATCCCTTTACCTGCTATATCAGGTGCAGATCCATGAACTGATTCAAAAACTGCTATATTTTTACCTATATTGGCTCCTGGAACAACTCCAAGTCCACCTACAAGGCCAGCTCCCATATCTGAAAGTATGTCTCCATAGAGATTTGGCATAACAAGTACATCATACCTTTCTGGATGTTGTACAAGCTTCATGCTCATAGCATCAACAATTATATTTTCAAATTCAATATCACTGTACTCCTTAGCAACTTCTTTTACAGTATTTAAAAACAAGCCATCTGAAAATTTCATTATATTAGCTTTATGCACAGCTGTTACCTTTTTTCTTCCTTCTTTTCTTGCAAGCTCAAAGGCAAATCTTGCTATTCTCTCACTAGCGCCTTTTGTTATTATCTTTATTGATTCAGCTGCATAATCTCCAATTTTATGTTCAATTCCTGCATATAGATCCTCTGTATTTTCACGAACTATTACAAAATCTACATCTTCATATCTTGATTCTACACCATCATAAGTCTTTACAGGTCTAACATTGGCATACAGATTGAATTTCTGTCTAAGTGCAACATTTACACTTCTAAATCCCTTTCCTACAGGAGTAGTAATTGGTCCTTTGAGCGCTATTTTATTTTTCTCTATACTTTCCAAAACATAATCTGGAAGAGGTGTTTTATATTCTTCTATTACCTCTTCCCCTGCTTTTACAACATCCCAATTTATCTTAACGCCAGCTGCCTTTATAATCTCCACAGCTGCTCCTGTAACTTCTGGTCCTATACCATCTCCTGGTATAAGAGTTATATTGTGTTCATTCATAATTTAAAGCTCCATTCCTATTAGTTATTAGTTATTAATTCTTAGTTATTGGTTTAACCAGCAAAACTTCCTTCTACACATATAAGTTCTCTAAAAACACTTTTTACAACAAGTTCAAATTCCCTATTATTTATTACAGAACATCTTCCATTTTCATATTCTGAATCTACCCATTCTTTAACTTTAGCAACTTTTGGATCTCTCTTACTTATTTTATCATTATCCTGTAATTTAAAATAGGTATTAATCCATGCTGCAATTCCTGCAAGACCTGAATATTCATTTATAGCAATTAAAATTGGCCTATTTAGAATTTTATTTGTATCAAAAATATTGTAAATTTCTTCATCTTTTAGCATTCCATCAGCATGTATCCCTGCCTTAGTAAGGTTAAAATCACTTCCAACAAAAGGTGTTCTAATTGGTATATCATATCCCATATGATTTGTAAAATAATGTGCCATTTCAGAAATAACCTCAAGATTCATATTTGCTGTATTTCCTTTAATTTGTGCATAATTCATAACCATAGCTTCAAGTGGACAATTTCCTGTTCTTTCACCAATTCCTAGAAGAGTTGTATTTACGCTAGAGCACCCATACATCCAAGCAGCTTCAGCTCCTGGAACTGCATTATAAAAATCATTATGTCCATGCCATTCAAGCCAATTTGATGGAACCCCACCATAATTTTTAAGTGCATAGATTATCTTTGGAATACTTCTTGGAAGCTGTGACATTGGGTTTACTGTACCAAGTCCTAGAGTATCACAGGCCCTTATCTTAACCCTAATACCTGACTTTCTTGACATTTCCATGATTTTTTGTACAAGTGGAATTACAAATCCAAACATATCTGCTCTTGTTATATCCTCAAGGTGAACTCTTGGAACTATTCCATATTCAAATGCTTTTTCTATGACTTTAATATATTTATTAAAAATATCTTTTCTGTTTGATTTAAACTTTTTAAAAATATGATAGTCTGAACAAGACATGAGTATTCCTGTTTCAGCAATTCCAAGCTTTTTTACTAGTTTTAGTTCGTCCAAATTAGCTCTTATCCATGTTGTAATTTCAGGGAATCTATAGCCCAAACTTTTGCACTCTTCAATGGCCCTTATATCCCTTTGATTATATATAAAGAATTCAGTTTGTCTTATTATTCCTGAGTTATTGTCTAATTTATTTAAATACTTAAATAAATTAACTGTTTGCTCACCTTTAAAAGGTGTCATAGACTGTTGTCCATCTCTAAAAGTAGTATCAGTAATCCAAATATCCTGTGGAATTTCTATCGGAACAGCTTTATCATCAAATTTTACTTTAGGAACTTCTGAATAAGGGAAAATATCTCTATAAAGGTTAGGTTCATCAATATCTTTTAACTCATATTTAGCATTGTCATTTTCTTTAAAATCATCTAAATCGAGCTTATACATATAATCACTCCTTTACTTAATCTGCAAGATGAGGCATTGTAAATTGCAATTAGCATTTTTCTATCTCCGTTAAATATTTTATAATTTAATAATTATTCTATCACTTTTATTGTATTTTGTGAACCTTATTGAATAAAATTTATTAAATAGATTAATTATTCATATGTGTTTGAAAGATTTTCTGCATAATATAAATGAAATTATGCATTTGTGTGAAAAAAGCAAAAAAAATAAACTGCCACACTATTTTTTAGTGTGACAGCTTATTTGTTCATAAACTTAACATAAATTAAATGAAAAACTTCATTCTATTTATTTATTATAGATTTAAGCTCTTCTGAAATCTGATTTCTAATTATCTCAGACAAACTTGCTTTTTCTTCTCTAGTTAAATTTTTTGAATCTATTGGCTTTAAAATAGACATAGTTACATTTACGGATTTAAGTTTACCATGAACTGCTTCAAAACATTCAAATGTATTGTCTATCGCTATTGGAACTATAAGTGCTTGTGACTTTGTAGCCATTTTTAAACTTCCCTTTTTAAAACTTCCAAGTTCATGGCTTTTACTTCTTGTCCCTTCAGGGAAAATAAGCATACTGTACCCATGCTCCAAATTTTCAACTCCATTTTTAATTGCTTTAAACGATTCTCTTATATTATTTCTATCAATAAACACACAATGCATATCCTTCATCCATGTTCTTATTATAGGTATCTTAAGTATAGTATTTTTAGCAAGAAATCCTAAGTGTTTATCCAATATTGACATAAGAACAAGGAAATCCAAATTCCCCTGATGGTTTGATATAAAAAGGCAATTTTCTTTCGGTATATTTTCTTTTCCAATTACCTTAATATTAACTCCAATTACCTTAAGCGTATAAGCAGCCCATCTATTTACTATCTTGTATACTTCTTTATCATATTCTTCTTGAGTTTTTGTTTTCCTTACTACAAAAAGATGCACTCTTAAAAACAGTGTTGAAATTACAATTATAACGATGTATGCATATTTTAAAATGTACATATTACTACCTCTTCTTTCTAATAAACATAAATAAGCAATATTATTGCATTTTAATTATACATACATAATTATTATTTTTCAACAAAACATAAAATTTGAATAAATATAATCTTATAAATACTATTTTCTACTTCTATACAATATATATATTCCTAAAATTATAAATATCCCTGGTACAAAATAAGATCTTATAGCATCTACAACAATGTAGAAACTAGGTACTAAATTATTGCATATACTTAAAACCCCAATTATAATTAAAATTGCCGCAATTATACTCCAATAGCTATTATTCAAGTTTAATCCTTTAAAGAAATCAATATTACTTATGCTCTCATCAGATACTACTTCGCCTCTATCAACTTTATGAGCAATTCTATAGGTATCAAAAAAAGTATAAAACCACAGTGGACATGTTATTATAAACATTGGGAAAAACATATAATGACCCAATTCAACAAACAAGAAAAATAATACCATGGTTTCAGCTCCTTTTTTGAGCATTCCAAAATACATGTACCCAGCCCCTGGTATTAGTGATGCTAAAAACGTTATAAACGAATTCCTTTTTTGCATTAAAACCACTCTCCTATCTGACTTTTTAAAACATTTAAATTATATTCATAATTACAAACCACATTTGCTTTAGCGCTGAAAAAATTATTTGTTATTATTGGCATATTTAAAAATAGCATTAAAATTCCACTGGCAATCAAACTTGCTGCAGCAGTTCTATCAATAACAAATGGGAATTTGTGGCTTGAAACTTTTTTATTCTCACTTATCTTTTTTATAAGTCTATCATTGTAATCCCTTGAAATTTCAAAATCATAAGCCGATGCTCTTAATATTCTTTCTAAATCATCTGGTTCTTTTTGCATATATAATCTTCCTCCTTCATAAGCATAGCTTTTAATCTCTGTTTTGCCCTGTATATTTTGCCTTCAACTGATCTTTGCGATAAATTCATAACCTCTGCTATTTGACTTTGCTTTAAATCATTATAATAAAACAAAATCACTATTATCCTTAATTCCTTAGGTAGTTTTTCAACACACTGCCTAACAAAAATTTTTTCATCTAAATCATAACTCTTACCCTTGTCATAATTTCTCCCTGTAAGCATGTTTTTTATACTTTTTTTTCTTTTAAAATCTAAGCACTTTGTAATAGCTATTTTATATAAGTAGGTGGATATAGAACATTCACACTTAAATTTATTTATGCTTTTGTAAAATTTCATAAAAACTTCCTGTGATAAATCCTCCGCTTCATAGAGATCCCTTGTATATGAATAACAAAAATTGACTATTTTTTTCTTATACATATTTACTAATTCTATAAAACATTGTTCATCTCCATCTCTTATCTGGTTCACAAAATCTTCATCTTGCAAATTAATCACTCCTGACTATTTACATCAATAGAACCTACTTTAATTGAAATATTCATACTATTGCTTTTATCTCCTGTTTCCTTTACTAAATTTCCATTGCTAATATTTTCATCATTAAATTTAGCATTTCCTAAACTACAACTTAAATTTGCCTTTATATTACCTTCTTTTGTATTTAAAATAACAGATCCCTTATTTCCTGTAATATTAATATTCTTAAAAGTTACATTATCCATCTGTACAAGACCGTTATTAAAATCCGTATCTATTTTTGTAAATTTACCATTTAAATAGGCTTTTATATTATTTGAATTCATTTTAACATTTTCTACATTAGTTAGATTCACATAGCCATTTTTTAATTTTAAATTAGCAGTTGAAGCTCCTATTATATTTACATTTCCATTGTCAGACTCTAAGTCTATATTTAGCCCCGATATATTCTCACAAGAATTAAAATTAACATTTTTTATATAAAGCTTTAAATTAACTCCATCAGGAATATATAATGTTCCCTTTACATTTCTTATAGAACCATCTTCCATATTAATATCATTATAGTCATTAGTAAAAACATTTTTAATATCATAACTGTTTTTATTGTAGCTCCTTGAAACTCTAGCTGTTCCCTCAAATTTTACAGTATCATCATCTGATTTTTTTATTGTAACATCCCCATTATTAGTTTCAAAGGAAATATTCTTATTTTTCAAATCAAATGTTTTATTTACTTCCACATTTTTTGTACTAAAATCTGTAATTTCAAAATTACTATTATTAAATAAACTTGTTACTTGTAAAAATACATTTGTTACCGCAAAAATACAGATAATTATTATTGCACCTACATTAAATCTATACTTTTCACCTTCTAAATCCCATTTATTTCTTAAAATAAATATTTCAACACCTAAAATAATAAATATAATTGGCCAGAGTTTAAAAAATAAATTTGCAATATTTGAATTAAAATTTTTAAGTGCAAGCCATATTCCGTAATATACAAGTCCTATTGAAAATGTTATAGTACCAATTTTTTTCATATACTACTTTCCCCTTTCTTATTCCAATTATATAGACGATAATTTTTAGCTAAATCCCACAATAATTTTTTATTTATTTTTCAAAAAATAAAAAACATCAACTAAAGCATAGTTGATGTTAAACTTCAAATAAAAATGGCTCCGCGAAAAGGATTCGAACCTTCAACCTATCGGTTAACAGCCGAGTGCTCCACCGTTGAGCTATCGCGGAACATAAACCAGCAGCGACCTTTTCTCCCACAGGGCTTCCCTTGCAGTACCTCAGGCGCATTAGAGCTTAACCTTCGTGTTCGGAATGGGAACGGGTGTAACCTCTAAGCCATTACCACTGGATACTTCTCTTGAGCTAACGCTCAAAAGTACCAAAAGTATTATTATACTTTCAAAATTGCATAGT
>JAQUXS010000112.1 GCA_028692255.1 Clostridium sp. | reverse complement strand
CATTTTAGCTTCATAACAATTTGCCTTAATACCTTGAGCAAATATATACAGTCTATAGTCTTCTTGTTCATCACATACGGATAAAAATTTCCCAATAGTTTCTAATGCCAAGTCTATTTGATTGAAATGTTTATAGCTGTTTGCTAAAGAATATAAGCACAACTTTCTTGTCTTAAAATCCTTATATAAAGCACAATAATACTGACTTAATTGATAGTATTCAATGGCAGCATCATATTTTAAATCTTCTGCTTTACAAAATCCCATTCTCCAATAAATATAACCTAACTTTGAATTTTTCTTAACATCTATATATATTTCTCTTGCTTTTTTATAAATGTCACAAGCCTTTGTAAACTCCCTTTCTTTAAAATAAATTTCACCGAGTCTGCAATATGCTTCTGCCTTAACTTCTATAAGATTATATTCATTGATTATCTGAAAAATTGCATCTATTTCATCTTTTTTTATTTCGCTATCTTTGAGTTTTCTTAAACAATATACTTCAGCATCTTCTTTAGGGGAACGCATAAGATATGCTTCGTCTATATTTAAAATAGCATCAAGTTCTTCAGCTCTTTCATTAAATTTTTCAGTAAGTTTTACAGCAGTGTTATAGGTTATATCTCTTTTATCCGTTTCTATCATGCTTATAAGCCCACGTGTAACATTCTCCATCTGTAAATCTTCTTGAGTCAAATTTAATTGTTTTCTTAACCTTTTGACCTTTTCACCTGCAGTTAAAAAGTTCATTATATCACTTCCTTTTATATCATTTATAACCTTGCACATAATTCAACGTTTCAACGCTATGTATAATATATATATATATGCATATATTATATACTTAAATACCACTCAAATCAACAATTTATATTAAAAATTGTTGCAATATTTGTCTAAAATTGTATTGATACTTTTTTTAATTTATAAGCGTAAATCACTTAACTTTGGTATAGAAGGTTGAGCTCCTCTTCTTTGAACAACTATAGATGATACTTTATTGCCAAAAATTACAGCCTGTTTTAGATTTTCAAATGTAACATTTTTAGTATCTATTTTTGAAACTAATGTTCCTAAAAAACTATCTCCTGCAGCCGTAGTATCAATTGCTTTTACTTTATAGGCAGGTATTAATTCTGATTTATATTTTGTAACTATAACTGCTCCTTTTTCACCTAAAGTTATTATTACTGCTTTCATTCCCCTTCTTATAAACTTTTCTGATGCTTTTTCTGCACTTTTTAAATCATAAACTTGTACTCCTGAAAGACTTAACATCTCAGTTTCGTTTGGAACCATAATATCTGTATTCTCAATAAGTTCCTCATCCAATTTTTTTGCTGGTGATGGATTTAAAATTGTAAATCTCCCATATTTTTTAGCTAACTTAAAAACCAACTTTAATGAATTCACTTGAGTTTCCAATTGAGCTGCACATATATCACTTCTTTTTATAACTTCTTCAGCTTTCATAACTTGCTCACTTGAAATAGACATATTAGCTCCAGATATTACTATTATTGAATTATTTCCATTATCATTTACAGTTATTATAGCAGTACCTGTTGCCTCTTTATCATCTATCAGAACGTTATTAACGTTTACACCATCTTCTACCATTTTATTTATTAAATTATGACCATTTTCATCTTTTCCAACTCTACCAATAATGTATACTTTTGATCCCATTCTTGCAGCAGCTATTGCTTGATTAGCTCCTTTTCCTCCACTTATTTTTTTAATTCCATCAGCTAATATTGTCTCGCCTTCTTTAGGCATTGACTTAACTTTTATAACCATATCCATATTTATGCTTCCTAAAAAGCAAACCTTATTCAAAATATCACCCCACAAATTAATTATATATTAACCTTATATATAATTCCAAGTACTTTATAAATTATTAATTTAAACAAAATTTTCCTTAAGCCAAGAATTAAGATTTTATTATTAAGTATAATGAAGTACAAAATTGGTAACATTATTTATTGAAATTGTTTTTAACTACTGACAAAATACATCGGAGGCTGAAATGAAAAACAAATTAATAATCTATTTAAGTATCTTTATATTACTTTTTAATATAACTGCATACCCCAAATGCATAAATGCAAGGCAAATTGCTGATCCACCAAAGGATTCTGATAATAGCAAGATCATCTACCTTTCTTTTGATGATGGTCCTAGTGATATGACAGATAAAATACTTGATGTTTTAGAAGAAAATAACGTTAAAGCGACCTTTTTTTTGATTGGAAACCAAATTGAAGGTCATGAAGCTACTATACGCAGAATTCATGATGAGGGACATGGCATGGGGCTTCATACATATACCCACAAGTATTCAAACAAAAAAAATTTTATAAAAGAGATGCGACACTGTCGTAATGATATATGCAAAATCACTGGAGTAGCTCCTAACATAATTAGATTTCCAGGTGGCAGCAGAGGTCATCTGACAAACACATTTTTAAAGCAACTGCATGCTGACAATTTTAAAGTATATGACTGGAATGTAGATACCAAAGATGGTATCAATCCCAAGCTTTCACCATACACAATATATAGAAGAGCAATAATAAACAGCAAGGATTTACCTACTGTTTTGTTACTACTTCATTGTGATTCTACTCATAAAAATACCTGCACTGCACTTCCAGAAATAATTAAATACTATAAACAGCAGGGATATGAATTTAAAATTATTGACGATAACACAGAAGAAATTTATTTTCCTATAAAAAGATAATTCATACTGCACTATAAAGCTAAAATGTTTTCATTACATTTCAGCTTTTTTATTATTTGGCTATTCTTCAAATAAATCATGAAGATATTAAGAAGATTCCAATGGATTCCAGTGGTCATCACCAGAAAGAACATTTGTAATAGAATACTTTTTTGCTTCTTTAGCTTGCAAAACTTTAGACCATTTAACCCTTTTATCAGCTATTCCACCTGGTCCTAAACTATTGTACTCAACATATTCAGTTGATTTTTCTGCATTTACTTTGTTCCAATTATAAAATCCCTCAGGAACTATATGTTCACCCATCCAGCAATTTATAAATGCAGTTTTAGCATAATCTCTCCAAGGTCTTCCTAGATAAACTGTATGTGTTTTTGCACTGCTAGTAAGTCTGCAATCTACAAATACATATCCAAATTTATTTTTCTCTGGAGTTGAAGCAGCTGTAATATAGCCATTTATACCTTCATTTCTGTTATTTGAAAAAATTTCGCATTTATTAAAAATTGCAGTAGCCGATCCAAAAATAAAATCTATATCCCCTTGTATATAACATTTTTCATAGTACTGTCTTACATTTCTCCTTGGTTTCCCTTCTTTTGGGCCGCCAAAAGTATTACCTTCTATAGGTTTTGGTGGCAAGGGGCCAGTAAATAGTGTATCTTGACATCCTAAAAATCTGCAATTTTTAAAAATTGCTCTGTCTGCGTCAACATAAGCTGCTACTGCCTGCCCTACTATGCGTCCATCCCCTGCTGAGTTTTCAAAAGTTATGTTTTCAGCTAAAAAGTCATCACCATCTACAAATAAAGAATATGAATTAAAAGTTCTCATTTTTTCTCCACTAGGTAACAATTTATTTGCTGAATCATTAAAGGTTATTATTGTACTTTGAGCATTTTCTCCTATAAGACTTATATTAGATTTCCTTATACTTATTTTTTCTTTGTATATTCCTGGTTTAATATCTATTATTATTCTATTAGCATTGGTTTCTTTTATGCTATCAATTGCATTTTGAATAGTTCTAAAATCTCCACTTCCATCCTTTGATACTATCATAATTATATTTAGTGAGCATTATATAAAAATATGCAAACTCACTAAATATTCACCCCCTCCTTGTAAAACATTTAACGCTTAAGCCTAGTATACGATTACATTATAACATAATTTGTTATTTCAAATGCAGTATTATATACTAAATTGCAGTAACTCTATGGCTTAGATATGGTATACTATAAAATAAGTTTCAAAAGGAGGCTCTAACCTAATGAACCCAATAGATAATATTTTAAAAACTTTTCCTGCTGTTATTTTAGATGGAGCAATGGGAACAGAACTTGAAAAAAGAGGCTGCGATATAAAGGATTCCCTTTGGTCAGCTAAGATGCTAACTGAAAATCCTAAAATAATAGAAGATGTACATTATGATTATTTTAAAGCAGGAGCAGATTGTGCTATAACTGCAAGCTATCAAGCTACTATTGATGGTTTTATAAAACTTGGATTTACAAAAAAAGAAGCTGAGTCACTTATAAAAGATTCAGTTAAAATAGCCAAAAGTGCCAGAGATAGATTTTGGAATGATTCTAAAAATAGAATAAATAGAAATAAACCTTTAGTTGCAGGCTCTGTTGGACCTTATGGTGCTTACCTTGCAGATGGTTCTGAATACAGAGGAAATTATAAAATAGGTGAAGCAGAATTAGTTGATTTTCACAGATCAAGAATGAAATTATTAGTAGATGAAGGCTGTGATATATTAGCCTGTGAAACAATACCAAGCCTCATTGAAGCTAAGGCTATTGTTAAATTGCTTAAAGAATTTCCAAATTCATATGCATGGATAAGCTTTAGTGCTAAAAATGATTATGAAATAAGCGATGGTACTTTAGTAAGTGAATGTGCTAAATATCTGGATTCCTTTAATGAGGTGGCTGCTGTAGGTGTAAATTGTACTGCTCCTAAATATATAAATTCACTGATTAGTGAATTTAAAAACAATACCCAAAAACCTATAGTAGTTTATCCAAACTCCGGTGAAGAATATGATGCTAATACTAAAACTTGGCATGGCGAT